>CAMOKK010000007.1 GCA_946617545.1 uncultured Bacteroidales bacterium
GCTCAAGGAACTCAAAGACATTGACGTGGTGGTATTCGCGGGCGGCATTTCCCCGCTGTATGAAGGCGAGGAAATGGATGTGGACGCTCCCGGCTTCCGGGGCGGAGACCGCACCAGCATAGAGCTGCCGCAGGTGCAGCGGGAACTGCTGAAAGCCCTGCACGACGCGGGCAAGAAGCTGATTCTGGTGAACTTCTCCGGCAGCGCCATGGGCCTGGTTCCGGAAACGGAGAGCTGCGAGGCCATCCTCCAGGCCTGGTATCCCGGCGAGGAAGGCGGCACCGTACTGGCCGATATCCTGTACGGAGACGTGGTCCCTTCCGGCAAACTGCCCCTGACCTTCTACAAGAACGTGGACCAGCTGCCGGATTTCGAGAATTACGACATGAAGGGCCGCACCTACCGCTACTTCGAAGGTGAGCCGCTCTATCCCTTCGGTTACGGCCTGTCTTATACGGAATTTGCCTACGGCGAGGCCTCCGTCAAGGACGGCCAGCTGGTGGTTCCCGTCACCAATACCGGTTCGCGTGACGCTGTCGAGGTGGTCCAGCTCTATGTCCGCAAGGCCGATGATACGGAAGGGCCGCTGAAGAGCCTGCGCGGTTTCCGGCGCGTGCTCATCCCCGCCGGACAGACGGCCGAGGTGACACTCCCGCTTACGGAGGAGACTTTCCTGAGCTGGGACGAGGCCCGGCAGGACATGGTTCCCATGAAGGGAGAATGGGAACTCCTTTATGGCGGGAGCTCCCATTCTCTCAAGAAGGTTTCTTACAAGTACTGATTACTTTTTGAACCACTGGAGGCACTGACGGCAGAGGGAGGAGATTTCCTCCCATTTGCCGGCGGCCACTGTGTCCTTGGGGAAGAGCTTGGAGCCCATGCCCACGGCGGTGACGCCGCTCTTGGCCCAGGCCGTAAGGTTCTCCTCGGTGGGTTCCACGGCGCCGGTACACATGACCATGGCCCAGGGCAGGGGACCCAGGATGTTCTTCACGAAGGAGGGACCGCCCACGTTGCCGGCGGGGAATACCTTCACCAGGTCACAGCCCAGTTCCATGGCTTTCACCATTTCCGTGACGGTGCCGCAGCCGGGGCTGTAGGGCACGCCGCGGCGGTTGGCCAGTTTCACTACGTCTTCGGCCATGCAGGGGCTTACCAGGAAATCGGCCCCCATCTGCATGTAGAGAACGGCGGTGGGGGCATCCAGGATGGTGCCGGCACCCAGGGCCATCTGAGGGCATTCCTTGCGCACGAAGGCCATCACTTCCTTGAACACTTCGTTGGCGCCGTCACCGCGGTTGGTGAACTCGAAGGCGCGGATGCCGCCGTCGTAGCAGGCTTTCACCACTTTCTTTGTAATCTCTGCGTCTTTGTTGTAGAATACCGGTACTATGCCCGTATTCTTGATGATACCGATGGTATCTATTTTATTGAATTTTGCCATAATCTTATCTGCTTACTCGGCCGGAACCTCCGCCGTTGATGAGACCTTCCACCTCGGAAACCGTAACGCGGTTGTAGTCTCCGATGATGGTGTGCTTGAGACAGGAAGCGGCAGCAGCGAATTCGATGGCTTCCTGGTCTGTTTCGTAGGCCAGCAGGCCATACAGCAGGCCGCCCATGAAGGAGTCTCCGCCGCCCACGCGGTCCACGATGTGGGTGATGTCGTAGCGCTTGGACTGCCAGAGGGTTTTTCCGTCGTACAGGACGCCGCCCCAGGTGTTGTGGTTGGCGTTGATGGAGCCGCGGAGGGTGATAGCCACCTTCTTGCAGCGGGGGAACTTCTCCATGAGCTGGCGGGCCACGCTCACGAAGATGCTCTGGTCAATCTCTCCGCCGGTCTTCTCTGCGTCGAAGCCTTCGGGCTTGATGCCGAATTCCTTCTCTGCGTCTTCCTCGTTGCCCAGGATGAGGTCGCAGCCTTCCACCAGGGCGGGCATCACCTCAGAGGCGCTCTTGCCGTATTTCCAGAGTTTCTTGCGGTAGTTGAGGTCGCAGGAAACCTTCACACCCATTTCATTGGCCACTTTGATGGCTTCCAGGCAGGCGTCGGCGGCACCCTGGCTCAGGGCGGGGGTGATGCCGGTCCAGTGGAACCAATCGGCCCCCTGAAGGACTTTGTGCCAGTCCACCATGCCGGGCTTGATTTCGGAGATGGCGGAGTGGGCGCGGTCGTAAACGACTTTGGAGCCGCGGGCCACGGCGCCGGTTTCCAGATAATAGATACCTACACGGTCACCACCGTAAACGATGGAATCCGTGTTTACGCCGAAGCCCTTGAGCTCGGCGGTACACATCTGCGCAATGTCATTCTGGGGCAGACGGGTTACGAAGTGGGCGTCTACGCCGTAGTTGGCCAGGGAAACGGCCACGTTGGCTTCTCCGCCTCCAAAGGTGGCGTCGAACTGATGGGCTTGCGAAAAACGCAGATAGCCGGGGGTGGAGAGGCGAAGCATCACTTCGCCGAAGGTAACTACTTTTGCCATGTGTTATTTTTGTTTGATGATTGTCTTTCAATAAGTTCCATAGGAATCACCTGGGTGTCCAGCCTGCCTTCGAGGAAGGCGTGTGCGGCCGCTTCTCCCATTTCGAAGGGATGCTGGTTCAGGGTGCTCAGGGAGGGGGTCATCAGGGCGGTGAAACCTTCGTTGGCGGTGCCCACGATGCCGAAATCTTCCGGGACGCGGATGCCCTTTTCCTTAAGGGCGTCGATGGCGCCTAAGGCCGAGAAGGCACCGGCGCTGTACAGGGCGTCGCATCCGGCCTTGATGGCCTTGAGACCGGCTTCGTAACCGGTTTCCCGGACAATGGTGTTGTAATAGACCAGTTTTTCGTCGAAGGGGAGGCCGGCGTCTTCCAGGGCCATGCGGTAACCGGCCAGGCGTTCCACATAGGCCTGGGAGGTCATGTAACCGGCCAGGGTGCCGATTTTCCGGTAGCCGGCTTCAATCAGGTGGCGGGTGGCCTTGTAGGCCCCGTCGCAGTTGGCGCCCACAATCTTGGCCCCGGGGAGGTCCGGAAATACGCGGTCGAACTGGATAAGGGGGGTGTTGCCCAGGATTTCCTTGACATGGTCCCCGTTGGGGGCGTTGATGGCGTGCGAGAGCAACACGCCCGCCACGCGGTAGTTCTTGAGGGTTTTGAGCGCCTGGATTTCGGCCTCTACGCTTTCCAGGGTCTGGCAGATGAGCACGCTGTAACCGGCCTGGTTCAGGACGCTTTCTGCGCCGCCGATGCAGTTGGAGAAGAATTCGCGGTGAATCCGGGGAATCACGATGCCCACAATCATGGAGCGCCCTTTCCGGAGATTGGCCGCAACAACATTCCTTTCGTAGCCCATCTCACGGGCGGTTTTTTCTACGGCCCGGCGGGTTTCTTCCTTCACGCGGGGATTGCCTGAAAGGGCACGGGAAACGGTGGAGGGGGTAATACCCAGCGCCCGTGCTATGTCTCGAATGGTGGTCATTGCTCAATGTGGTCGTTTTCTCTGCAAAGATACAAACGTTTGCACAAATCGCAAATTTTTTTTACATTTGCAGGTATGAAACGTACGTTATCGGCCCTTTTAATAGCACTTTCCGTCTCCTGCTCCGTAAAGGAGACCGTGAATTTCACCAATCCCGTCCTTCATTTCGATTATTCCGACCCGGATGTATGCCGGGTGGGGGACCACTATTATATGACGGCGTCCTCCTTCAATTTCTTCCCGGGACTTCCCATCCTGCGCTCCGCCGATTTGGTCCATTGGGAGCAGGTGGGGGCTGCGCTCGCGGATTATCCCGCCCCCGAATTCCACGGCGCGGTGCAGCATGGCTGCGGCGTCTGGGCCCCGGCCATCCGTTACCATGACGGCTGGTTCTATATCTATGTGGGAGACCCGGACCGGGGCGTTTTCATGGTTAAGACGCAGGATGTCACGGGCCGATGGGAGCCTCCCGTCTGGGTGGTGGAGGAAAAGGGCTTCATAGACCCCTGCCCGCTTTGGGATTCGGAGGGAAACGCCTGGCTTTCGCACGGGGCCGCCGGTTCCCGCGCCGGGCTCAAGAGCATCCTCTTCGTGGCCCCCATGAAGGCCGATGGAACCGCCCTCACAGGCCCTTCCCGCATCGTTTTTGACGGTCATCTGACGCAGCCCACCATTGAGGGGACCAAGTTCTACGAGCGGGACGGCTGGTACTATATCTTTGCCCCCGCCGGCGGAGTGGCCACCGGCTGGCAGACGGTGCTCCGCTCCCGCAGCGTTTACGGCCCTTATGAAGAAAAGATTGTGATGGCCTGGGCCCCCGGAACGGTGAACGGTCCGCACCAGGGCGCCTGGGTGACGGGCCCCGACGGGGGAGACTGGTTCCTCCATTTCCAGGACAAGGGCGCCTACGGCCGCATTGTCCACCTCCAGCCCATGACCTGGCGCTCCGACGGCTGGCCGCTCATAGGGGAAGACCCGGACGGTGACGGAGTGGGCCAGCCGGTATCCTCCGGCAGGATGGCCGTGTCCGGAAAGAGGCTGTCTTCCGCCGGGAACGGCTTTCCGGCTGCCGCCGTAGGCCCGTATGGCCTGGACCTGTCTTGGCAGTACCCCTCGGTGCCGGGGCCTTACTGGCACAGGGCCCTGCCGGACGGCGGGGTGCGGCTCTACAGCGTGAAGCAGGAGCATATCGGCCTTTGGGAGTGCCCCAATCTCTTGGAGCGGATGTTTCCCGCGGAGCGTTTCACCACCACGGCCAAACTGCTTTTCCATCCCAATCCGCAACTGAAGGAGCGGGGAGAATGTGCCGGTTTTGTGGTGATGGGGGAGAGCTATGCCGGCGTGCGCGTGGTGGATACGGCCGATGGCGCCGCCCTGCAATATATTGAATGTACCGATGCGCATAGGGGCGGGCAGGAGCTTGTGCAGCCCCTCGCCCTTCTGGATTATACGCTTACCCCGCAGGCGTTTCCCTACAGTTCCGGCAATGTGCCGGCGGTAAAGTATCCGGCTGTCCGGGAAGCGACGGTTTGGGTGCGTTTGGAAGTGGCGCCGCAGGAGGTGGACGGGAATGTTCCCGATGCCGTCTGCCGCTTCTCCTACAGTCTGGACGGGGAGTCCTTCACGGATGCCGGCGAGCCTTTTGTAGCCGCCCCCGGCCGATGGATTGGCGCCCGTCAGGCGTTCTTCTGCAACCGGCAGGTTTCCAAGAACGATTCAGGTTGGGTGGATATCGACCTTCTATAGTTTTGAAAATCTTTTATTTTCACTTTTTTGTAAATTTGTGCAAACGTTTGGATTATTTTCCTTATCTTTGCATCACATACAAAGAAACTAATGGCCAAAATTTTCTTTAAGTCGTTCATTTACACGACATTATGTATTTCTCTCTTTTCTTGTACAGAAGAGTGCAAACGTTTGCATGATATACCTTTCGACATGCCCGTAGTGCAGCTGCCCTCCATTCCCGGAAGGGAAGTGGTGCTTACGGACTTCGGTGCCGTGGGGGACGGCGTCACCCTTTGCACGGAGGCCTTTGCGCAGGCTTTCGAAGCCTTGGAGAAGCAGGGCGGGGGCCGGCTCGTGGTCCCGGACGGAATCTGGTTCACGGGTCCTGTCGGCCTCAAGAGCCATACGGAACTGCATCTGAGCGACAACGCCGTCCTTGTCTTTTCTGCCGACCAGGAGCTTTATCCCATCATCCAGACCAATTTTGAGGGCCTGGACATGAAGCGCTGCCTCTCTCCCATCCATGCGGAGGGCGCAACGGACATTGCCATAACCGGCAAGGGCACCATTGACGGAAACGGAACCCCCTGGCGGGAACTGAAAAAGCGCAAGGTGGGGGACGATATCTGGAATCCGACGGTAAAGGCCGGCGGCGTCCTGTCCGACGACGGAAAAACCTGGTATCCGGACGAGGGCTACAAGAAGGCCCGCCTTACGGCCGGTTCCCTCAACAAGCAGGCCGATTCCCTGGACCTGCAGGAAATCAAGACCTTCCTGCGCCCCGTGATGGTTTCCCTCAGAAACTGCGAGCGGGTGCTGCTGGAAGATGCCACCTTCCAGAATTCCCCGGCCTGGAACATTCATCCGCTGTGGTGCAAGCACGTGACGGTGAAGAACATTCAGGTACGCAACCCCCATTATTCCACCAACGGAGACGGCATAGACATCGAGGCCTGCGAGAACGTCCATGTGAGCGGCAGCAGCTTTGACGTGGGAGACGACGCCATCTGCATCAAGTCCGGCAAGGACGAGGACGGCCGCCGCTACGGCATTCCCTGCAAGAACCTGGTCATCGAGAACTGCACGGTGTATCACGGCCATGGCGGCTTTGTGATTGGCAGCGAGATGAGCGGCGGTGCGCAGAACATCCTGGTGCGCGGTTGCCGTTTCATGGGAACGGACGTGGGCCTGCGCTTCAAGAGCACCCGCGGCCGGGGCGGCCTGGTAAAGGACATCTGGTGCCAGGACATTTATATGAAGGACATCACCTCCTACGGTGTCATCTTCAATCTGTACTATGCCGGCGTGGCGGAGTCCGACAAGGGAGAGGACGGAAAGGAAGACCTCCTGCCCGTGGACGAGACCACGCCCGAATTCAGAGATATCCATTTTGATCACATTGTTTGCAGCGGCGCCAAGCAGGCCATTTACATCAATGGCCTGCCGGAGCTGCCCATCCGTGGTCTGGATTTCCATAACAGTGTTTTCACCGCCAAAAAAGGCGCGGAAGTACACTACGCCCAGGATGTTACATTTGACAACGTAACCGTAAACGGAAAAGCCTTATGAGAAAAGCGGTTCTGCTTATGGGCGCGGCCCTTGTGTGGCTGGCCCTTTCTTCCTTCACCACCGTTCACCTGATGGGAGACAGCACCATGGCCGAAAAAGACCTGCCCAAGGCCGGGGAGGAGCGCGGCTGGGGCATGATGTTCCAGAACTTCCTGGACCCCTCGCAGGTGCAGGTGATCAATTATGCCCAGAACGGGCGCAGTACCAAGAGTTTCCGTGACCTGGGCCTCTGGGACAAGGTTTACAATGCCGTACAGCCCGGAGACTATGTCTTTATCCAGTTCGGCCACAATGACTCCAAGGAGAGCGATCCGGAGCGCTATGCGGCCCCCTGGGGCGCCTACCAGGACAACCTCCGCCTCTTCATTGACGGGGTGCGGGAAAAGGGCGGCACGCCGGTGCTCCTTACGCCCGTCGCCCGCCGCTGGTTCAAGGAAAAAGGCCTGGACCGGGGCTGCCACGGAGATTATCCCGCCGCCATGAAGGCCGTGGCCGAAGAAAAGGACGTTACCCTTTTGGATGTCACCACCCCTACGCTAGACTGGCTGGAGGGGCTGGGAGACGAGGCTTCCAAGGCCTATTTCATGATTTCCACCGGCAAGAACGACAACACCCACCTGGTGCCCTGCGGCGCCCGCAAGGTGACGGAGATTGTCTGCGGCCTCATCAAGGAGCAGATTCCCGAACTGGCGCAGCACCTGGTCTATTATAATATAGTAATATCGGCCGATGGCCACGGAGATTATCAGACGGTGCAGGAGGGCGTGAACGCCATTCCCGACTACAGCCACAAGGAGATTACGAAGGTGCTCATCCGTAACGGCGTCTATAAGGAGGAGATTTCCATTCCCCACACCAAGTTCCGCGTGCATTTCAAGGGAGAGGATGCGGGGAAGACCATCCTTACCTATGACAAATATGCCAAGAAGCTCTGGCCCGGCCGGGATTTCCCCGTGGGCACCAGCGGCAGCGCCAGCGTCTATATCCATGCCAGCTACATTACCTTCGAGGACATCTGCTTCGAGAACAGCGCCGGCGAGGGCAAGGAGATAGGCCAGGCCGTGGCGGTGTTCACGGACGGGGACTTCCTCTTCTTCAACCGCTGCCGCTTCCTGGGGAACCAGGATACCCTTTATACTTATGGCCGATTCGGAAAATTCGGCGGAATCAAGCGCAACTACTTCAAGGACTGCTACATAGAGGGGACTACGGACTTTATCTTCGGCACCAGCATCGCCTATTTCGAGGGCTGCGAAATCCGCTCCAAGAAAAACAGCTACGTGACGGCCGCCTCCACCCTGGAGGGCCAGAAGTACGGCTATGTCTTTTACCGATGCAAGCTCACGGCCGATGAAGGGGTTACCCAATGCTACCTGGGCCGTCCCTGGGGCGCCTATGCCAAGACGGTGTTCATCGAGTGCGAACTGGGCGGCCATATTCTGCCGGAAGGCTGGCACGACTGGGAGAAGGACGGAAAGCCGGACACCAAGAAGAATTCCTACTACGCCGAGTATAATAATTACGGCCCCGGGGCTGCCGGAAAGCGGGTGAAATGGAGTCACCGGCTGAATGCCCGGCAGGCAGGGGAGTACAGTTTTGAAAAAGTGATGTACCAGAGCCAGGACGGCATTGTCTGGGACCCTTATAACAACAAATGAGAAAGACCGCTATCATATTGATTGCGTTTGCCTTGACCGCCTGTACGGCCCAGGCGCCGCTGTCACTCCGGGTGGTGCGCTCGGAGATGAGCCGCTTCCCCGAGGCTTCGTACATCGACGGCCTGGAGGGCAGGCTCAAGTGGAACTATACCACCGGCCTGGAGCTCAAGGCCATGCTGGACGCCTCTTGTCATTCCGAGCGAAGCGAAGAATCTGTCGTTGACTACGTAAACGCCTGGTACGACGCCATTATCGACTCCACCGGAACCATCTACAAGTATAAGAAAAGCAATTACTCTACGGACCACATTTGCCCCGGCCGCACGTTGTTCCAGCTGTACGACATCACCGGCAAGGAAAAGTACCGCATGGCCATGGATACCCTCTACAGCCAGCTGCAGAGCCAGCCCCGCACCCCGGAAGGGAACTTCTGGCACAAGGCTGTTTATCCAAACCAGGTGTGGTTGGACGGTCTGTATATGGCCCAGCCGTTCTATGCGGAATATACCCGGCGCTATGTGACGGACAGCCTGCAGCGGGAGAAGAATTACGGAGACATCGTACTCCAGTTTACTACGGCGTACAACAAGACCTTTGACGCGCAGACCGGTCTGCTGCGCCATGCCTACGACGCTTCCCGGGAGATGTTCTGGTGTAATCCCGAGACGGGCCAGAGCGCCCACGCCTGGGGCCGGGCCCTGGGCTGGTACGTGATGGCCCTGGTGGACGTGATGGAAGTTATTCCCGGGGAAGCTTACAAAGCTACCTTGGCCGGTCTTCTGAACAATGTCTATGCGGCGCTGCCCCGTTATGCCGACAAAGAGACGGGCCTTTGGTACCAGGTGCTGGACAGCCCTTCCCGCGAAGGCAATTACCTGGAAGCCACCTGCAACGCCATGTTTGTGTATGCCTGGCTCAAGGGATGCCGTCTGGGTGCCCTCGGGCACCGTGAAGAGGCCCTGAAGGCCTACGATTCCCTCCTTGCCACCTTTGTCCGCACGGATGAGGACGGTCTTGTGAACCTGGAGAGCTGCTGCGAGGTGGCCGGCCTGGGCGGCAAGCAGAACCGCAAGGGAGACTACGAATATTATATTAATGAACCTGTCCGCTCCAATGACCCCAAGGGTATCGGCCCTCTGATTTGGGCGGCGCTTGAAAGAGAAAAGCTATGAAAAAAATCGGTGTAATCATATTGGGCGCCTTGTTGATGGTCGCTTGTGGCGGGAAGGACAACCCTTCTGAAAATGAGAGCACTGCGGCTCCGGCCGTACCCGGAGGAGTTCAGCTGAAGTCTGCTACAGAGACTGCGCTGGTATTCTCCTGGTCGGCCGTCTCCGGGGCAAATTCCTATCAGTGGCGTCTGCTGCAGGGCATGACGGAAGTCAAATCCGGCCAAGTGTCTGCTACAGAAACCACTGTTACAGGCCTGACCGAAGGGACGGAATACAGTTTCGCCGTTCGCAGTGTGGGCAGCGGTGGCATGTCGGCCTTCTCATCGGCCTTGAAAGCTACCACCGGCAGTTCCAGCGTTACGCCTTCCGACCCCACTACTGAATCCGTCAAATATGCCGATTTCAAGATTCCCGAAAATGAGGAAGACGGTGTGGCTCGCGCTTTCCCCGGAGCCGAAGGTGGCGGCATGTACACCACCGGCGGCCGTGGCGGAAAGGTGCTGCATGTAACCAAGTTGTCCGATGATGGCTCTGAGGGCACCCTTCGCTGGGCGGTTAAGCAGTCTGGCGCTCGCACCATTGTATTCGATGTGGCCGGGGTCATTGAGCTGCAGTCGCAGCTGAAGATTGAAAAAGGGGACTTGACCATTGCCGGCCAGACAGCTCCCGGAGACGGCATCTGCCTTAAGAATTATACGACGTATGTCGGTGCTGACAATGTGATTATCCGCTTCCTTCGCTTCCGTCTGGGAGATGAGGGACCGAATGCCGGTGACAGTGAAGACTGTATCTGGGGACGCTACCAGAACAATATCATCCTGGACCACTGCTCCATGAGCTGGTCCATCGATGAATCGGCCTCTTTCTACGCCAATGCCAACTTCACCATGCAGTGGTGCCTCATTGCAGAAAGCATGGACCAAAGCATCCATTCCAAGAATACCCATGGCTACGGTGGAATCTGGGGAGGAAAGAACGCATCTTTCCATCACAATATGCTGGCTCACCACATGAACCGTACTCCCCGTTTCGACCATCAGTATTTGTATGATGGGAATGGCAAATCTACCGATACTTACCGTGGCAATGTGGACTTCCGCAACTGCGTGGTATACAATTGGGGAAACAGCAATGGGTGCTATGGCGGTGAAGGCGGCCACTTCAACATGGTGAACAACTATTACAAGAAAGGGCCCGATTCCAATGACAAGAAGTATTTCATTGAGGCCGATGGCGGTTATTCCACCAAAGTGGACGGCGTCCAGACCTACTTTGACTACGATTGGGCCTACCTCTACCTTTCCGGTAACTATAACCACGATTATCCCAATGTAGATGAGGCTTATCCGGACGGTGTCTACTGGAAGAAGGCTTACAGCGACTACGATAAGTCTTATGAAGGGCACATCAGTTCATCGGCCTTCCCTGTCAAGGGAAAAGACGGGAAAGATGCTTATACCACCACCCATTCAGCCGCCGATGCTCTGGATGCGGTTTGCAACTGGGCGGGCGCCTCGCTGAAGCGGGATGCGGTGGATACCCGTATCAGCAAGGATGTCAAGGGCAAGACGGGAAAAGTGATCAAAAATATAGAGGACGTACGGGCTACCTATGGCACTGCCTGGCCCAGCTATTCCGGTGAAACCCGGAGTACTTTCCCGGATTGGGTAGGGGAGCCTGGTGCCTATACGCTTGATCCTCAGAAACGCTATACCAACCTGGAAATGTATCTCCACTATCTGGTCCGCGACATCGTCGATGGGCAGAATAAGAATGGAACATATACAAAACTTTAACATATTATTAATTAACTAACAACCAAAAGCAAATGAAAGCAAAGAAATTCTTTCTTGCGCTGCTGGGAATGATGACAGCACTCACCTTGAGCGCCCAGACTACCGTCAAAGGTATCGTCACGGACGAAACGGGTGAACCGCTCATCGGTGCCGGTGTCATGGTGGAAGGAACCACCATTGGTACCATCACCGGTATCGACGGTGACTATGTGCTTACGCTTCCCGAGAATGCAGTGAATCTGGTTTTCACCT
Source organism: uncultured Bacteroidales bacterium (assembly GCA_946617545.1). Taxonomy (GTDB): domain Bacteria; phylum Bacteroidota; class Bacteroidia; order Bacteroidales; family UBA932; genus Cryptobacteroides. The sequence continues at coordinate 11,642 of CAMOKK010000007.1, forward strand.
TCATCGGATTGGCAGACCAGATTGTTCCCATTGCAGGACAGACGGAAATCAACGTCGTCCTTAAGGCTGACCAGACCTTCCTCGATGAGGTGGTCGTTGTGGGTTATGCGACGGTCAAACGTCGTGACCTGCTGGGCTCCGTCTCCTCCGTGGGCGCTGACAAACTGGCCGAGCAGCCGGTTACCACGGTCTCCCAGGCCCTCTCCGGCAAGATGGCCGGTGTGTCCGTAGTGACCACTGAAGGCGACCCTGACGCGGACATCAAGATCCGTGTCCGTGGTGGCGGCTCCATTACCCAGGACAGCGCCCCCCTGTACATTGTGGACGGTTTCCCGGTGGAATCCATCAACGACATCCCGTCCTCTGAAATCCAGAGCATCGACGTTCTGAAGGACGCTTTCTCCACCGCCATCTACGGTTCCCGTGGTGCCAACGGCGTTGTGATTGTGACCACCAAGAACGCGGAAAAAGGACAGAAGATTTCCGTTAAGTTCAATACTTATTTCGGAGCCAAGACCATGGCCAACAAGAATGCCATCAAGGCCATGGATCCTGCGAACTTCGTGATGTTCCAGTATGAGCTGGGCAAGGTTCGGGACAATCTGAGCTCCTATTATGAGCCCTACTTCGGTTCCTTCTCCGACATGGACTTGTACAGCAACCTGGCCGGCAACGACTGGGTGAAAGCCGTATTCGGCCGCACGGGCACCACGTTCTCCGCCGACTTCTCCGTATCTGGCAGCAGTGAGAACGCCAACTGGACTATCGGTTATGCCCATATGGGCGACCAGGCCATCATGGTGGGTTCCAACTACACCCGTGACAACCTGAATTTCAAGGCCAATTTCAAGACGTCGGCCACTACTTCCATTGATGCTAATGTGCGTTATTCCCGCGTGAATGTACGCGGTGGCGGCGCCAACGGTATCAACGATACCGGTTCCACTGCCGGTAACGGCCGTCTCAAGCATGCTATCTCCTATACGCCCATTCCGCTTATCGCCACTTCCGTGGGCGTGGATGAAGAACAGGATTATGGTGACAACGCCCCGCCGCTCCAGTCTGTGGCCGACAATGATTCCCGTCGTATCCGCACCACATGGAACGCCAATGCCGCCTTCAACTGGACCATCATCGACAACTTGAAACTCAAGATTGAGGGTGGCCTGGAAAAATACACCCAGACGGATGACCGTTTCTACGGTATGACCACTTATTATGTGGCCAACAACTCCACCGTAAAGAATACACCTTCCAATCAGCACAAGGAAGCCTTCCGCACCCGTTATCGTAATACCAACACGCTGAATTATGATTTCGCGAAGGTGCTTAACAATGATGACCATCAGCTCACCGCCCTCCTGGGTCAGGAACTCACCATCACCAAGAGCAACACGCTTACTGCCATGGTGGACGGTTTCGATCCCACGTACGATGCCATGGCTGCCTGGAACTTCATGTCTGCCGCTTCCAACGCCGCTTCTACCAACAATTACGTGAATCCGGACGACAAGCTCCTTTCTTTCTTCGGCCGCGTGAACTACGATTATAAGCGTCGTTATTCTGTGGGCGCCACCCTCCGTGCCGATGGCTCTTCCAAGTTCGCCCGCGGTCACCGCTGGGGTATTTTCCCCTCTGTGGCTGTGTCCTGGACCATCTCCAACGAGCCTTGGATGGATGCTTCCCACAGCTGGCTGGATCAGCTCAAGCTCCGTTACAGCTTCGGTACCGCCGGTAACAACAACATCCCTTCCGGTCAGATCCTGAAGCAGTACAGCGCCACCACCACCGCCTGGCTGTCCCAGAGCAACAACTATTGGATGGCCGGTAAGATCATGAACAACCCCGATCTTACTTGGGAAACCACCCTTACGCACAACCTGGGTGTGGATTTCTCCTTCTTCCAGAGCCGTCTGAGCGGTAGCATCGAGGTTTATCAGAACGACATCAAGAACCTTCTGATCAACTTCCCCATCCCCGGTTCCGGTTATGACAGCCAGTATCGCAACCTGGGTTCCACCCGCAACCGTGGTGTGGAGCTCACCCTGAATGCTCCCATCATTTCCAAGAAGGACTATTCCCTGAACATCGGCGGTAACATCGCTTACAACAAGAACCGCGTGATGGACCTGGGCGGTCTGAAAAAGATTACGGCCCAGTCCTATTGGGCTTCCACCGAAATCGGCGACGATTACGTGGTGGAAGTGGGCCAGCCTCTCGGTAACATGTACGGTTATAAGAACGACGGTTTCTATACGCCCGAAGACTTTACCTGGAACGGCAGCAAGTGGGTTCTCAACGAAGGTGTGGTGGACAATTCCAATGTCATCGGCGCAAGCTACCTGATGCCCGGCGCCATGAAACTCAAGGATTTGGACGGCGACGGAAAGGTAACCGTTGCAGACCGTACCATCATTGGCAATGCCAGCCCGGATATCACCGGTGGTTTCAACATCTCCGCCTTTATCAAGGGCGTGGACTTCAGTGCCAACTTCAATTACATGATTGGCAACCAGGTTTACAATGCCAACAAGGTGGAATTCACCTCTTCGCGTAAGTTCAACAACCGCAACCTGCTGGAAAGCATGAAGGTGTCTGACCGTTGGACCAATATTGACTGGAATACCGGTGAACTGATTACCGATCCCGCTGTCCTCTCGCAGGTGAATGCCGGCAAGACCATGTGGTCTCCTGCTGTGGGCAATGCCGTCTTCTCCGACTGGGCTGTGGAGGATGCTTCTTTCCTGCGTCTGCAGAGCGTCACCCTCGGTTACACCCTTCCTGAGGACCTCACCAAGAAAATCTACATCCGCAGGCTCCGCATCTACGTGACCGGAACCAACCTGTTCTGTCTCACCAAGTACTCCGGTTATGATCCGGAAGTAGATACCCGTCGTACCACTCCGCTTACCCCGGGCGTGGATTACTCCGCATATCCTAAGAGCATCGGCTTCGTGGCTGGTCTCAACCTTACCTTTTAATCCGCTGTCAAGATGAAAAAGATTATCTATATCCTTTCTGCGGCTGTCATCGCCGCCATGGCGGTTTCCTGCGAGAAATTCCTGGATTCGGAATCCCCGTCTGCCTTTGACTCGGCTTCCGTCTATTCCAACTATTCCCTTGCTGAAGGTACAGTTTTCGGCATTACCGAGGCTTTCTGCGAGGTGAACTCTTATCGTGGCCGTTTCCTGCCCTGGTACGGTTTCAATACCGATATCGAATGGTATAACACCTATAAGCCCGGTGACGGAAAATCCGACATCGCCGCTTACGATTGCAAGCCCAACAACGCCCAACTCAATCTGACCAACGGCCCCTTCCCGCTGATGTACACGGGTATCGAGCGTGCCAACCTGGTCATTGAAGGCCTGCGCGAGTATGGAAACGTAAAGGAGGATGCCAATATGGCATACCTGCTGGGTGAGGCCCTGACGCTCCGCGCCATGATTTATTACGACCTCATCAAGGCCTGGGGTGATGTTCCCGCCCGTTTCTCCTCCGTAAATGCAGAGACTATCTACAAACCCAAGGAGTGCCGTGACACCGTTTACAATCACATTCTCACCGATCTGGAAGAAGCCATCCCTTACCTCCCTTATCCCGGAGCTACGGCTGCTACTTCCCGCACGGACCGTGTGAACAAAGTCTTCGCCGAGGGCCTGTATGCCCGTATCGCCCTGGCCGCCAGCGGTTATGCCCTGCGCCCGGCCGATGGTGCCGTAGGTACCGGTGATGCCGGTTCCATCCGTATGACTTCCGATGCCCAGCTTCAGAAAGATGTCCTGTATCCCAAGGCTCTTGCTTATCTGAAGGACGCCATCGGCAAGGCTTCCCTGGAGCCCGACTATGAGACCTACTGGTACAACATGAACAACATGAACAACATGACTGCCGGTCCTGCATACGAAACTTTGTATGTGATTCCTTTCGGTGCCGGCCGTGGCCGTTGGAACTTCACCTTCGCCATTTCTTCCGAAGGCTCCAGTTGGTCCGGTGGCGTTTCCCGTGGTGGTGACGCCGGTCCTGTCCCCACTGTTTATTTCATGTATGACGACAACGATGTCCGCCGTGACGTGACTTGCGCCAACTACAAGTGGAGCAAGAATACGGATCCCGAGATGGCGGGTATCTCCAAGTGGTACTTCGGCAAGTATCGTTTTGAATGGATGAATGCCCAGCCTTATACCGGTGGTAATGATGACGGCATCAAGCCCGTTGTGATGCGTTATGCCGATATCCTCCTGATGGCTGCCGAGATTGAGAACGAGCTCAACGGCCCCTCCAATGCCAAGCCGTACCTGCAGGCAGTGCGTGAGCGCGCTACCGGCCTGGATGCCGCTGAAGCTTATGTGAACGGACTGAATTCCAAGGCCGATTTCTTCGATGCCATTGTCAAGGAGCGTGCCCTTGAGTTCTGCGGCGAGTTCCTCCGCAAGGGAGACCTCATCCGCTGGAATCTGCTCAAGACCAAACTGGACCAGGCCAAGGAGGAGATGTTAGCTCTTCGCTCCCTGTCTGACGACTATGCCCTGTACACCGGTGAAGTCGCTTTCCGTCTGAACGACGCTGAGGATGGACTGGATTTCTTCTTCCCGCGGATTGGCCAGGAGATTCCTGCAGGCTATGAGCTTGAAAGCGATTATCTGACCAAATTCGATGACGCCAAAGCTTCCGGTTTCTATACGGACCGTATCAAAGGCATCTACTACAACAATCCTGACGAGTATATGTTCTGGCCTATCTTCTACGATACCATTACCAACAGCCAGGGTGCTATCAAGAACGATTACCACTACGATAATCCCCAGTAAGCCATGAAACAATTCAGAATATTCAAATACGCTGTCGCAGCTTTTCTTGCTCTCGCAGCCGTCTCCTGCGCCAATAAGGAGAAGTTTGACGAGATAACGGAGCTGGACCTGGCCCGTTGCCTGGAGCCCATGAACTTGGAAGCCAAGGTAAATGCCAATTTGGGTGACGTGGTTACCTTCTCCTGGGATGTGGCCAAGGATGCTGAGAAATATGTGCTCACCGTCTATACCGATGCGGCACACTCCTCTGCCTTCCTGACGGAGACGCTTGCTCCTTCCCAGGTCCCCTATACGGTTAAGTTGGAGGCCGATGCCACCTATTATTTCACTGTCGTCGCCCAGAAAGAGGGCAAGATTGATTCCAAGGTGGCCGATTACGGCAAGTCCATCAAGACTTATGCTGTCAAGGACAACCTGTTCCTGAAGCTTGCCGAGCGCACCAGCACTTCCGTTTCCCTGACCTGGAGCAAAGAGGTCAGCGATTTCGAAGAGGTGGACCGTGTGGTTACCCGCCTTCCCGGCGATGAAGCCACCGAGACCACGCACACGCTCACGAGCGATGAGATTGCTGCTGCCGCCGCCACTATCGAAGACCTGGCTCCAGCTACCGAATATGAGTTTATCCTCTACTTCAAGAGTGCCTCCCGTGGCCAGATCAATGCCTGGACTGCCGCTCCCACGGACGGAACTACGGAGGTTTCCACGTTGGAAGCCCTTCAGAATGCCGTTAAAACCCAGGGCGCACGGATCTATCTGAAGCTCGAAGGCTCTCCTTATGACATCGAAGCCCTCGATATCAGCAATGGTTTCGCCCTTATTGGTGAAATGGACAACGATGGCAATACCCCCGTCCTTAACGGCGAACTGCATTTTGCTGACACCTGGGCCGGAGAGAACCTCAGCTTCGAGAATATTACCTTTGACGGTGCTCCCACCGCTGCCTCTCCTTCCGGATTCGGCTTCGCCATCCAGAACAAGAACGGCGGTACCGTAAAGGGCAAGAACATCGGCAACATCAGTTATGTGAATTGCGTCATTACCAATTACACCAAGGGCCTCATCTACGAATGGGGTAACGATATGGTGCTGGGTGACGTGACTTACGACAGCTGCGAAATCACCAACATCAATGCGGATGGTACGCAGGGCGGTGATGTGTTTGATATCCGTCAGGCTACTAGCATGAAGTCCTTGAACTTTGTCAACAACACCATCGTTCAGGGTATGCGTACGTTCGTCCGTCTGGATGCCGGCACGCTCGGAGCCTTGGTGTTCGAGAACAATACGCTGTATAACCTGTGCTTTGTTGACAATACCAACAATGCCGGTATCTTTGGTCTGCAGATTGTCCCCGGCAGTTTCTCCTTCAAGAAGAACCTCTTCCTGAACATGAACGGAAAGGCCACTCTGGAGAGCGCCAATGCCAAGTATAAGACAGCTTCCGATATGGCTGTCGCCGCCTCTGAAAACTATTTCTGGGGCCTCCCTGTGGGAGATGACGGTGCTGTGACCTTCTTTACGGACAACTTCACCGCCGCACAGGCTGGTGCCATTATCCTGGAAGATGCCCCTTGCTACAATGCCGCGGGCGGTTACTTCAACATCCTGGCCACTTCCGATATCGCCGGAAAGGGAATCGGTGCCTCCAAATGGTGGACTCCCTATGTGGAAGAGCCTGAAGACCTCACCATGACGGTGGTTCCTCAGCCTCATACCTGGAACCTGGCCAATGCCAAGTACTTCTCCGGCTCCATCAAGAAGGAAATGGTCCGGGATTACCTCTTTGTCTCCGGCAGCGAAGCCCTGCCTATCGTGGCCGACGGAGGTATGCTTAAATTCCAGAGCCCCGTTGTGGTGAACCGCCAGGGTGTGCCTCAGCACAACTTTGTGGCATTCCACACGGATAAACCGGGTTCCCTTGTCATCAAGGCCGATTCTCCTGCAGACTATACCGGTCATCTGGTAGTGGGTGTAGGTAATCTGGAAGGAACGTCCATCGCTCTGAAGGGTGGTGCGTCCGCTCTTGCCGAGCAGGACAATGCCACCAAGATTCTCATCACTTCCATCACCGAAGAGTCTATTGTCTACGTTTATCCTTCCGGCCCCGTGAGCCTGGCTCAGCTGGCCTGGAGCGATGATGTCACTGCTGTGAATACGGCCCTGCAGACTCCCGACCCGAAGGCGGAACCTGCCACCTTTACGGCTGGTGAAGCCACGGATGTGGTCATTACCTGGGAGCCCGTAGAGAATGCCGACTCCTACTCCGTCGTGTTCAGCGGCAAGACATATAATGTCAAGGAAACCTCCTATACCATTGAAGGTAAGACTACTGCCATGCTGGATGCCGGCAGCTACAAGGTTTCCGTCTTCGCCAATCCGGGTGCTACCGACATTTACAATACGGAATCTGCAGCCGGTGTGGCCACGTTTGCCGTCCTTCCTGCCGGTGGCGGAAGCACCGATGAGTTTATCGTCGACAATGTCGAGGACCTCATGAGTGCCATTGATGCCGGAAAGGATTATATTACGCTGAAGTATAGCGATACTCCTTATCAGATTGGCAAACTGACGCTTGTCGCTCCTCTGCACCTGAAAGGTCAGACCAGTGGAGACAAGAAGACGGCTGTCAACACCAGCATCACCCTGAGCGGTGAGATTGGAGGAAGCGTTGTCCTGTCCAACCTGGATATCACAAGTCTGGATGACACCAACGCTGCCGTGTCCGTCTTCATTGACGACAAGACCAATGCTCCCATTGCCGATACCGTGGCCATCTATGACAGCAACCTGCATGGAACCAAGGCCCTGTATGACAACTCCGGCAAGGCAGCGTCCAAGGTCCAATATGTTATCTTCAAGGGCAACCTCATCACGGACAGCTCTGCCGGTGCCGACTATATCGACATGCGTGCGGGTGCTCACCACAACTTCGTGTTCGAGAATAACACGGTTGCCAACAGCTGCCGTACTTTCATCCGCACAGATGCCATCCATGAGATGAACAGCGCCATCATCAAGAACAACACGTTCTATAAGGTGGCCACCAACTCTTCCAGCAAGGACAACAACGGTATCCTGCACATCCGCAGCGCCGCCGGTGCCAACCTCAATGAGTATCGTCTGGAGAACAACTTCTTCTATTCCATCCTCATCGATGAGGAACCTTCCAATGCCGCCGGCTTCCCGAAGCTTCGCAGTAAGGGTGGCATCACTCCTTATACGGTGTCCAACAACTACTACTATAATTGCGAAGACCGTGAGGAGAAGGCTGCCTATTCCTTCTGGAGCTTTATGTCCAAGGAAGAGGGTACCTTACGCGGGGGCGCCATTGTTCCCAGCGATCCTTGCAAGGATGCCGCAAACCTGGACTTCACCCTCACCAATGCGGTGATGATGAATGCCGGTGTGGGCGATCCCCGCTGGAACAGCATGGCTGGCAGTACGCCCGCTTCCGAGATTACGGTGGAGGACGCTGATGGCCTGTTGACGGCCATTTCTGCCGGCAAGAAGGTGATTACCCTCGCCAATGGTACCTATGACCTGGGAACGGCCGCTGTGGAACTGGCCAGCCCGCTTACCATCCAAGGTGGTAAGGACGCTGTGGTGACCGGTAAATTCCAGCTGGGCGCCGGAGCAACCCAGTTCATCGTCAAGGGTATCACGCTGGACGGCAAGGGCTCGTTGGAGGCTGCCCTGGACAATGCCTTCTATGTGGCGGATGGCGCTCAGGTGACATCGGCCCAACTGGTAGACGTTCAGGTGAAGAACTATGCCAACCGCTTGTTCTATCAGGACAAGGCCACCTCTTCCCTGGGTTCCCTGGTCATCAGCGGCGCCCTGGTTACCAACATGGGAACCAGCGGTGACTTCATTGATTTCCGCAAGGGAACGCTGAATGCCCTGAAGGTGGTTAACAGCACCTTCGCCAATGGTATCCGTACCTTTGCCCGCATTGATGCCGACGTGGTCTGCGGTTCCATCCTGGTTCAGAACAACACGTTCTACAACCTGTGCTACGTGGACAGCAAGGACAATAACGGTATTTTCCACGTTCGCAGCAAATCTGTAACCTCTGCGGAACAGGTAGTGGTCAAAGATAACCTCTTTGCCCACATGCAACGTGCCGAAGCAGCCCCGTCCAACGCACAGGGCTTCCCGAAACTCGTATCCAAGGCCTCTTCGGCCATTGCAGTTCCCCAATTCAGCCACAACTATTTTGCCGAGGTGCTCAGCACGGAGAACAACAACGATGCAGAGTTCAGCTGGTGGGCCTATTCTGCCAAGGATGTGGCCACGGCCGATTTCGGTGTGGTACTTACGGCTGATGTCTTCAAGGATGCGGCTGCCGGTGACTTCACCGTCGTGCATGGTCTGGTGGCAAGCGAAAAGGTGGGTGATCCCCGGTGGATTACTTCCGCCCCCTCGACTGCTGAACCCTTCAAGGTGGCCAATACGGAAGAACTGATGAATGCCATTGCTGCCGGTAAGTCTGTACTGTCCCTGACGGGCGTGAGCTATGACTTAAGCTCTGTAGAGGGCGCCGATGCCGGCTCCATTACCCTTGCTCAGGGACTTACCCTGAAGGGCGTATCTCGTAGCGGCATCAAGCCTGAGGTGACTGGCGGTTTCAAACTTGCTGCCACCGATGGTGCCTTTGTCCTGGAGAATCTCCGTCTCAATGGCGCTTACACCGTTGAGGGTACGGATAAGAAGGTGGGCAATATGATTGATGTAGACGCCTCCTCCGTCCTTTCCGGCATCACCCTGAAGGATTGTGAAGTATACAAATATGGCAACCGCCTCATTTCGAATTCCGGAGAATCCACCACCGGCCCCATTTCCGTGAATGGCATAATGGTGCATGATTTTGGAACCAGTGGAGATTTCATTGATATCCGCAAGGGTAATGTCTCCAGTGTGAATGTGAAGAACAGCACGTTCTGGAATGGTATCCGCACCTTCCTCCGCATCGATGCGGCCGTAGTCTGCGGCGCCGTTACCGTGGAGAACAATACGTTCTTCAACCTGTGCTCCGTGGACAGCAAGGACAACAACGGTATCATGCATGTTCGCTCCACTTCCGGTTTGGCTCCCGCCTCTTTGGGCAGCGCCGCCCGTCGTGTGCTGGTTCGCAAGAATATCTTTGCTTCCATGCATCGTGCTGCTGAAACGCCGTCCAACGCGGCCGGTTTCCCGAAACTGGTTTCTTCTGCATCTGAAAAGATAGCTCACCCGTACATTACCGACAATCTCTTCTTCGACCTTGATACCACCGAGCCTTACAGCTGGTGGAACACCATGGCCACCGAGGATATTGAAGCTGCCGGTAGAGTATTGGACGAGACTCCTTTCCTGGTAGATCCCGTGGCTACGGGCTACTTCTCCGTGAAGCCTGCCTATAAGGGCTACGGAGACGACCGCTGGTAGTCTGAATTCCAAGGAGGCAGGGCCTGACCGCCCTGCCCCCTTCCACGAAACAATATTAAAACACAGAACACCATGAGCTTTATCAACCCTGATTTCATGCTCCAGACGGAGACCGCCAAAAAACTGTACCATGAGCACGCGGAAAAGATGCCCATCATTGACTATCACTGTCACTTGGTGCCGCAGCAGATTGCGGAGAATATCCAATTCCGGGACATTACCCAGCTCTGGTTGGTGGACGGCCACTACGGAGACCATTATAAGTGGCGTGCCATGCGTGCCAACGGCGTGAGTGAAGATTACCTCACCGGCGGCAAGTACAGCGCTTGGGAAACCTTTGAGAAGTGGGCCGAGACCGTGCCTTATACCATGCGGAACCCCCTGTACCACTGGACCCACCTGGAGCTTTCCCGCGTGTTCGGGATTGACAAACTCCTGAGCCCGGCGACGGCCCGCGAAATCTTCGAGGAGTGCAACGCCAAGCTGGCCACGCCCGAGTTCCGCGGCCAGGCCCTCATCCGCAAGTTCAACGTGGAGACCGTGTGCACCACGGACGACCCGGCCGACGACCTCCGCTGGCACAAGAAGATAGCCGCCGAGCCCTTCGGCACCCAGGTGATTCCCGCCTGGCGTCCGGACAAGGCCATGGCCATCGAGAACCCCAAGGCCTACAAGGCCTATCTGGAGCAGCTGGGTGAGGCCGCCGGCATGGAAATCAACTCCTATGCCGACCTCTGCGAAGCCCTCCAGAAGCGTCACGACTACTTTGCCGCCAATGGCTGCAAGCTCTCCGACCACGGCCTGGAGAACTTCTACAGCGAGGATTACACTGAACTGGAGATTGAAGCCATCTTCAAGCTGGTGCTTCTGGGCAAGACTCCTTCGAAGTGGGAGCTGAACAAGTTCCGCAGCGCTTTCCTGCATGACCAGGCCGTCATGGACTGCAAGGCCGGCTGGGCCCAGCAGTTCCACATCGGCGCCATCCGGAACAACAACAGCAAGATGTTCTCCTTAGTGGGTCCCGATACCGGTTACGATGCCATCCACGACCAGGAAATCGCCGCCGCGGGCCACAAGTTCTTTGACCGCCTGGCCAGTGAGGACGCCCTGGCCAAGACCATCCTCTACTGCCTGAACCCCAAGGACAACGAGGTGATGATGACCATGCT
>CAMOKK010000008.1 GCA_946617545.1 uncultured Bacteroidales bacterium
AGGGGCTTGCCCAGGAGCAGGCCCAGGAAAATACCCAGCCCCACGCTGCCCAGCGCGGGGTCTATGCCCTTGAATACGTTGAAATAAGACAGGTCCGTAATTTCCACGCCGGCATTGGCCAGGGCGAAGATGGGCATGATGGCAAAGTTTACGATGGGGTTGAGCTTGTGCTCCAGCCGGTAAGACGGCGGGATGGTCTTCTTGGTAAGGCTGCTCAGGCGGCGCAGGTGATAGCGCTGCGGGCCGTTGGGGAAGTCTTCCGCGGTCTGGACCTGCTCGGATTCCAAGAGTCCGTCATAGAGGATTTTGGCCCGGCGGTGGAACTTGGCCTTGTTGTAACGGGCCTCCATGGGAATGAGAAGGGCCATCACCACGCCCGTCATGGTGGCGTGGATGCCGCTGTAATAGAAGAGGAACCATACCAGGATGGCCGGCACCATGTAGAAGCCTATCCGCTTCTCTCCCAGGCGCTTGACCATGGCCACGAACAAAATCACCACCAAGGCTATCCCCAGCAGGGGCAGGTTGATGGTGCCGCCATAGAAGAGGGCCACCACCAGGATGGCGATGAGGTCGTCCGCGATGGCCAGAGCCGTAAGGAACACCTTCAGCGAAATGGGAACCTTGTCTCCCAGGATGGAGAGGATGCCCACCGCAAAGGCAATGTCCGTGGCGGTGGGGATGCCCCAGCCGGAAGACGCCAGCGTTCCGTGGTTCACCAGGGTGTAAATGAGGGCCGGCATCACAACGCCGCCAAAGGCGGCAATCACCGGCAGGATGGCCTTCTTGAAGGAAGAAAGTTCTCCACACACCATTTCCCGCTTGATTTCCAGGCCCACGGTGAAGAAGAAAATCACCATGAGGATGTCGTTGATGAACTTCTCCATGGTCATGCCCTTGGGGAACACCCAGTCCACCTGACCGCCGGGAGAGGCTATGTGCATGGTGAACTCCGTGTGCAGGAAACTGTGGTAAATCTCTTTGGTAAACGGCAGGTTGGCCAGCAGCATGGCAATGGCCACGCAGCCCAGCAGGATGACGCCGTTGGCCCAGGGCTGCTTGCGGAAGCTGTCCTGGGAAATCTTGAAACTGTGGACCTCTTTGTTCCACCAGTAAATGGGAATCAGTGCCATTATCCGTAAATATATTTTTCCTGTTCCGGGGTGAGGGTGTCTATCCGGATGCCCCAGTGGGCAAGTTTCCGGCGGGCCACCTCCTGGTCCACGGCCGCAGGCACATTGTTGAGTTTCTGCGTCAGTTTGCCTTTGTTGTCCACCAGGTACTTGGCGCTGAGCGCCTGGATGGCGAAGGACATGTCCATAATCTCTGCGGGATGGCCGTCTCCGGCCGCCAGGTTCACCAATCGGCCTTCTGCCAGGATATAGATGGTTTTCCCGTTCTCCAGGGTATAGGCCTGGATATTGGCGCGGGCGGGCCGATGGGACACCGCCATGGCCTTGAGCTTGGCTACGGCCACCTCCACGTCAAAGTGGCCGGCGTTGCAGCAGATGGCCCCGTCCTTCATCTTGAGGAAATGTTCCGGGCCGATAACATCTTCGCAGCCGGTAACGGTGATGAAGAAATCTCCCAGGGGGGCGGCCTCGGCCATGGTCATCACCTTGAAGCCGTCCATCACGGCCTCCATGGCCTTGATGGGATTCACCTCCGTCACAATCACCTCGGCCCCCAGGCCCTTGGCCCGCATGGCCACGCCCTTGCCGCACCAGCCGTAACCGGCCACCACCACGTTCTTTCCGGCCACGATGAGGTTGGTGGTGCGGTTGATGCCGTCCCACACGCTCTGGCCCGTGCCGTAGCGGTTGTCAAACAGGTGTTTGCAGTCGGCGTCGTTCACCAGCATCATGGGGAACTGCAGGGCCCCGGCCGCATCCATGGCCTTGAGGCGCAGGATGCCGGTGGTGGTTTCTTCGCAGCCGCCAATCACGCCGGGTATGAGCTCCGGAAACTCCTTGTGCAGGGTGGTTACCAGGTCTCCCCCGTCGTCGATGATGATGTTGGGACCCACTTCCAGGACCTTTCTGATATCGTCGAAGTATTCCTGCTCGGTGCAGCCGTGGATGGCAAACACATTGAGGCCCTCATGCACCAGGGCGGCAGCCACGTCGTCCTGGGTGCTCAGCGGATTGGAACCGGTGATGTACATATCGGCCCCTCCGGCTTTGAGAACCTCGCAGAGATGGGCCGTCTTGGCCTCCAAATGTACGCTCAGAGCCACCTTGAGGCCCTTGAAAGGCTGCGTTTTCTCAAACTCCGTCTGAATGCCGTCCAGAAGGGGCATGTGGGAGCGCACCCAGCCAAGCTTGAGCTCTCCGCTTTCCCACAGGTTTATGTCTTTAATATGACTGGCCATAGCGCAAACTATAATAGTCTGCAAATTTAGCAAAAACCCGCCACATTCCCTAATGCCACAAAATAACCCAAAACACCTTGACAACTAACTCGCTCTCCCACAGTCACTTATATAACATTTCTCGTTCAAAAATCGAACGAGAAATGTACTACAAGTCTATGAGAATCAGCAAGTTAACTGTCAAGGTATTTAACGGGCCATGGCGGCTTCCACCTCGTCCGGGCTGGCGGGAAGGCGGCGGGGACCCAGGCGGCGGGCGCCATCGGCCGTTACCAAGACGTCATCCTCTATGCGGATGCCGCCAAAGTCGTAGTAACTTTCCAGCTTGGCGTAGTTCACAAAGTCGTAGCCCAGGCCTTCCTTCTTGAACTTTTCTATGAGGGCCGGGATAAAGTAGATGCCGGGCTCGTCCGTAATCACGTGGCCGGGGACCAGGCGGCGGGCCATACGCAGGGAACGCAGGCCCAGCTGGGTGGCGCGGGTCTGGTCGGGGTCGTAACCCACCAGGTTTTCTCCCAGGTCTTCCATGTCGTGTACGTCCAAGCCCATATTGTGGCCCAGGCCGTGCGGCTGGAACAGGCCGGCAATGCCCTTAGCCACCATCTCGTCCAAGTCTCCCTTCACAAGGCCCAGGGCCTGGAGGCCCTCCAGCATCTTGCGGGCCGTGGCCAGATGCACCTCCCGGTAGGTGATACCGGGCCGCGTGAGGCTAAAGGCCAGTTCGTTGCAGTCGTACACAATCTGGTAAATTTCCCGCTGCTTGGCGGTAAATTTGCCGGAAGTGGGATAGGTGCGGGTGAAGTCCGAGGCATAGTGCTCATTACTCTCCACACCGGCGTCTATCACCATCAGTTTTCCGGGCTCAATCACTGCGGCATGTCCGTGATTATGAAGCGTTTCCCCGTGCTGGGTAAGAATGGTGGGGAAGGATACGCCCCAGCCCCCCGCCAGCGCTACGCCCTCCATTTTGCCCACAATCTCCTGCTCCACCAGGCCGATGGCAATGGAATCGCGTGCCACGGAGTGCATCTCGTATCCCAGGGCGCAGGCGGCGTCAATAGCCTCTATCTCTATGTCCTCTTTGATAAGACGCATGGAAATGACCGCCTTCACCAGCGCCTCGGACGCCTCCTTCCCCGTCTGCTGACAGCCCAGCAGTTCCATGAGTTTGAGGGTATTGTAATAGCGGGACGGCGGCAGGAAATGAATCTTCCGGGCCGATTTGCGGGCCAGTGCAATCGCCTGCCCCAGCGCCCCGTAGGGAGCCGTATGGGCGATGCCCACGGCATCGGCCTTGGAGCGGACCGACGGTTGCGGCCCCATCCAGATGATGTCGTCAATTTCCACATCATCGGCAAAAAGAGTCTCGCTGCCGGAGTCGATATCCAGGATGGCGGCCATCAGGGGTTCGTCCAGGCCCATAAAATAAAGCCAGGAGCTGTCCTGACGCCATTTATAACAGTTGTCCTTGTACTGTGCCGGCGCCTCGGCGTTTCCTACAAACAGGATAAGGCCGGTCTGCCCGGCTTCTTTCATTTTGGCCAGGAGGGTCCGGCGGCGGCGGATATATACGTCTTTTGAAAACATTATGGTATGGCTTTTGTTTCCTCAAAGATAAACAAATTTTTTGTAGCATGGAAACTTTTGTGGCCATCGTCGCCATCATCCTGGGCGTACTTGGAATCATCGGCTCCGTTGCTCCAGCCCTGCCCGGCCCACCCCTGGGCTGGGTGGGCCTGCTGTGCCTGTATATCTGGGGAAGCGGCACCAACGGGGCCGGAGAGCCCATGAGCACCACCTTCCTCCTGGTCTGGCTGGGAATCGTGATTGTGGTGAGCGTGCTGGACTATATTGTACCGGCCTGGTTCACCAAACTCACGGGCGGGAGCAAATACGGCAGCTGGGGGGCCATGATCGGCCTGTTCGTCGGGCTCATCCTTCCCCCCTTGGGCATGATTCTGGGCTCGCTTCTGGGAGCGCTCGTAGGAGAGCTGGTCTTTGCGCAGATGCCCCCGGAGAAATCTGTGAAATCGGCCTTGGGCGCCTTCCTGGGCTTTATGTTCGGAACCGGCATCAAGCTCATTTGCAGTGCCGTGATGCTGTTCTACATTATCATTTACGCATTTTAGCGCCTATTCCCACTCGATGGTGCCGGTGGGCTTGGGGGTGAGGTCGTAGAGGACGCGGTTCACGCCTGGCACTTCCGTCACAATACGCTGCGTGATGTGGTGCAGCAGGGCGTAGGGGATTTCCTCGACGGTGGCGGTCATGGCGTCGCGGGTGTTCACGGCACGGATAATCACCGGCCAGTCCCAGCTGCGCTTGTCGTTCTTCACACCCGTGGACTTGTAGTCCGGAACAATGGTGAAATACTGCCACACCTTGCCTGCCAGGCCGTTTTTCTCGAATTCCTCGCGCAGGATGGCGTCACTCTCGCGAAGCGCCTCCAGGCGGTCACGGGTGATGGCGCCGGTGCAGCGCACACCTAGCCCGGGGCCCGGGAAGGGCTGACGGAACACCATGCTGTCCGGCAGGCCCAGTTCCTTGCCCACCATGCGCACCTCGTCCTTGAACAGGAACTTGACGGGTTCCACCAATTCAAACTGCAGGTCTTCGGGAAGGCCGCCCACGTTGTGGTGGGACTTCACAGGGCCGGATTCCAGGATGTCGGGATAGATGGTTCCCTGCGCCAGGAAACTGATGCCGGAAAGTTTGCGGGCCTCTTCCTCGAACACGCGGATAAATTCTGCGCCGATGATTTTGCGTTTCTGCTCAGGGTCGGCCACGCCGGCCAGTTTATCCAGGAAACGGTCTACGGCATCCACATACACCAGGTTGGCCTTGAGCTGGTCACGAAACACGCGGACCACCTGCTCGGGCTCTCCCTTGCGCAGCAGGCCGTGGTTCACATGCACGGCAACCAGCTGCTGCCCCACTGCCTTGATGAGCAGGGCGGCCACCACCGACGAGTCTACACCGCCGGAAAGGGCCAGCAGGACCTTTTTGTCACCAATCTGAGCCTTCAGCTCCTCAACTTGTTCCTGAATGAATTTCTGCGCCAGGGCGGGCGTAGTGATGCGCTCCATATCGGCGGGGCGGACATTGTTTGTACTCATAAGTTCGTTATTTGTTATAATTCGGTGCTTTTTTGGCAATGGTCACATCGTGCGGGTGGTTTTCCTGCACGGTGGCGGGGCTAATCTTGATGAAACGGGCGCTGTGAAGGGCCGAGAGGTCGGCGGCGCCGCAGTAGCCCATGCCGGATCGGAGACCACCTTCCAGCTGGTACAGGACATCGGCCACGGGGCCTTTGTAGGCCACGCGGGCCACCACGCCCTCGGGCACCAGCTTCTTGACGTCTTTCTGGAAGTAACGGTCGGCGCTGCCAGCCTCCATGGCGTCGATGGAACCCATGCCGCGGTAGCCTTTCATCTTTACGCCGTCCACTTCCACCACCTCGCCGGGGGCTTCGTCCGTACCGGCGAACATGCTGCCGCACATGACGCAGTGGGCGCCGGCGGCCAGGGCCTTCACCACGTCACCGGAGTAACGGAGACCGCCGTCGGCAATCACGGGAACGCTTTCTCCCGCCACGGAGGCCACGGCGGCGATGGCGGTGAGCTGGGGCACGCCCACACCGGCCACAATGCGCGTGGTGCAGATGGAGCCGGGGCCGATACCCACCTTAAGCCCGTCCGCACCGGCGGCAATAAGGTCGCGGGCGGCCTCGGAGGTGGCAATGTTGCCCACTACCACGTCCAGTTCCGGGAAGGCGGCCTTGATGGCCTTCAAGGTGTCTATAACACCCTTGGAATGCCCGTGGGCAGAATCCAGCACCACGGCGTCCACGCCGGCGGCCACCAGGGCCTTCACGCGGTCCGGGGCGTCGGCCGTGATGCCCACGCCGGCAGCCACGCGGGCGCCGCCGTCGGCCTTTACCCGGGCCACCTGGGCGGCCTGCGCCTCGATGCTCATGTTCTTATGGATGACGCCGATTCCTCCGGCCTGAGCCATGGCCAGCGCCATGGGGGCTTCCGTCACCGTGTCCATGGCGGCCGATGCGAAGGGGCAGCCCAGGTAGATGTGCTTGGAGAACCGGCCCCTCAGGGAGACTTCCCGGGGAAGGACCTGGGAATAGGCGGGAACCAGCAGGACGTCGTCAAAAGTGATTCCGTCCGCAACAATTCTGTCTTGGAGACTCATTATTCGGATTCTTTTACGTGAATGACGGACTTGACGGGGGCGATGTCTTCCAGGCGGGAGCGGCCGGGAAGGTCGTCAATCTCTACCAGGAACACAAAATCCTTCACCTTCACCTTGTAGCTTTTTCCGTCGATGAGTACGGTCTGGGCATTGAGGCCCAGGGCAAGGCCGCGGGCCGTACCGCCGGTAGCCAGGATGTCGTCGAAGAAGGTTATCTCGATGGTGTCTCCGGAGGGATGGGAGGCCGCCAGGTCCGACTTGCGGAAGTACACGTGGTCCGGGCCGTACTCCTTCATGATTTCCACCTGGATGAGGTCTCCCTCCCTGAAGGGAAGCTTGCCTTTCTTGCGCAGGGGAATCAGGTTCCTCACAATATTGTTCCCGTAAAGCATGCCGGCGCCGAACAGGAAACCGCGTGCCTCGGGGGCGGCCACATTGGGGGCGTCGCACAGGGCAGTGAGGTCGTCGCAGAGGTGCTGGAACAGCTCCTTGTCCTGAAGGAAGGGAATGATGTCCACAAAGTTGACTCCCTTGATGGGGAAGTCCGGATAGAATTTGACGTACTTGCTGTAATCCATATTAGAGTCTGTTTTAAAATAATTCAATAAATTCTTTATGTTTCTTTTTGGTAAATTTTCCTCAAAAATTTTCACCCATAGGAACCCCTATGGCCAAAAATTTTCAAGAAAAATTTCCACAAAAATAAACTATAAATAAAAATATCAATCATTTCAAAACAGACTCTTATTCAACAGAATTCATGTCTATCAGGTTGTTCAGGAGGGCGTACACGGTGAGCCCGGCCACCGTCTTGATGCCGGTCTTGCGGGTAATGTTCTTGCGGTGCGTGATAACCGTGTAGATGGAAATATTGTACTGGTCGGCAATTTCCTTGTTGAGCATGCCCTTGGCCACGCTCACCAGGATTTCCTTCTCGCGGGCGCTCAGCTCCTCCCCTTCCGGGCGGGCGGCCGCCACCACCTCCTCCATGCGCACCACCATGGGTACCAGGATGTCGTCCTCGATGTGGGTGTGCTTCTGGAGGTCCTGCTCCAGCGAGTACAGGTAGAAGAGGACACCGTAGGCTTCCTGCCGGTCTCCCCGGGGCGGGAAATACATCATGATGAGGTTTTTGAGGTCGGCCAGCTTTTCCTCCACATTGGTGTGGTTTTCCTCGTATTCGCCAATCGTGAAGGCGTTGCCGTCCTCGGAATTGAGCATCTTTTCCACATAGGGAAACACCGTCTCCTCTTCGTATTGGAAGTGGGCCTTGAGTTCCTCCTTGTACTCATGGAAGAAGCGCCAGAGCACGTTTTTCTGCTTTTCGTCGCAGTCTCTCACCATCTTGCACAAGGCCTCCTCCAAGGAAGGAATCACGCTGCCCATATAATAGCTGTGGGAGTTGCGGAGGTAGTCCAGGATGCCGGTAAGGTCGGCATTTTGAAGCTCTTCCCGGCTGGGCCGATACCCCTCCGTCACATACATGCGGCACAGCATGAGGAAGGTGCCGGGGTCTACACCCGCCTCCTGACAGACTTCCTCAACCGTTTTTTCTCCGAATCCCAGGTGGAGTCCCATGCGGCCGAAAACCCCGAAGAGGGCATAGTCGGCGTCCAGGAGGTCTGCCATGCGCATGGCAGCACTCATTCCTTTACGCTCGCGTGGGTTTTTCATGACTGGCAAAGTTAGTTATTTTTTCGAAAATAGCGTAACTTTGCCCTGTCCAAAACGAACCGAAACCATGCCCATTCACACAGAAAAAGTGCAGCAGCACACGCATGCGTCCCGCAAAATGAACGGCTGGCTGGCCCTGAGCCCGCTTTTCGTATTTCTGGCGGTCTACCTGGCCGGCTCCATCGTGGCCCACGATTTTTACAAGGTGCCGGTGGCCGCGGCCTTCATCATTGCATCGGCCTATTCCCTCCTCATTACGCGAAGCGTAGAGAAGACGGACGACAAGATTGCCATTTTCTCCGAGGGAGCGGGCAACCGGAATGTGCTGCTGATGATTTGGATTTTCGTGCTGGCGGGGGCTTTTGCCGCCACGGCCAAGGACATCGGGGCCATTGACGCCACGGTGAACGCCACGCTGCGGGTGCTGCCCGGAAACCTGCTGTATGCGGGGCTTTTCCTGGCGGCCTGCTTCATCTCTATGGCCATCGGCACGTCTGTGGGAACCATTGTGGCGCTGGTGCCCCTCGCTTCCGGCATTGCGGCGGAGGCGGGGGTGGGCATCCCCTTCATGACGGCCATCATCGTGGGCGGGGCTTTCTTCGGAGACAATCTTTCTTTCATCTCGGACACCACCGTGGCGGCCACGGGGAGCCAGGGCTGCTCTATGCGCGACAAATTCCACGTGAACCTGTGGATTGCGGCCCCGGCAGCCATCCTGGTCACCATCCTGTATGTGGTGCTGGGGCTCTCCATGACGGCGAGTCCTTCGGGCAACCCGGTACAGTGGATAGGGCTGCTGCCCTACCTGCTGGTGATAGGCCTGGCGCTCGCGGGGGTGAACGTGGTCACCGTGCTGGCCATCGGCATTGGCGTAAACGGCATCATCGGCTGGTGTACGGGCGCTTTTGACTTTGTGGGCTGGATGGCCTCCATCGGCGGAGGCATCGGCTCCATGGGTGAGCTCATCATCGTGTCCCTGCTGGCCGGCGGCCTGCTGGAGGTCATCCGCTACAACGGCGGACTGGAGTTTATCACGGGCGGCCTCACCCGGCGCATCGCGGGCCGGCGGACAGCCGCCCTTTCCATCGCCGCCCTGGTATCCCTGGTGAACCTGTGCACCGCCAACAATACCATTGCCATCATTACGGTAGGGCCTCTTGCCAAGGACATCACCGAGCGCTTCGGCCTGGATCCGCGCAAAACGGCCTCCATCCTGGACACCTTCTCCTGCCTGGTGCAGGGCATCATTCCCTACGGGGCGCAGATGCTCATGGCCAGCGGCCTGGCGGGGGTGTCGGCCCTGGCTATCATCGGCCATCTGTACTATCCCTTCGTATTGGGGGTGGTGGCCCTCCTCTCCATCCTTCTGCGCTTTCCCAGAAAGTATTCCTGATGACGACGCCCCTGCATATCGAGGTGCCCGGAGGGGCCGATAAGGTGCTCCTGCATGCATGCTGCGCCCCGTGCTCCAGCGCCATCGTGGAGTGCCTGATGGAGCGCGGCATCCGGCCCGTGATTTTCTATTCCAATTCCAACATTTTCCCGCGGGAAGAATATGACCACCGCCTGAACGAGTGCATCCGCTATGCCCGCAAATGGGGCATCGAGATAGTGGACGACGTGTATGACCACCAGGCCTGGCGGCTCTGCGCCCGGGGCCTGGAGACGGAGCCGGAACGCGGAAAACGCTGCCTGGAATGTTTCAAGCAGCGTTTGCTTCGGGCGGCGCAATATGCCTCAGAGAATGGATTTCAAGTTTTGGCCACCACCCTGGCCAGTTCCCGATGGAAAGACCTATCCCAGGTGGACGAGGCGGGCCGATGGGCCTGTGAACAAGTTTCCGGCGTTACCTGGTGGGCCCAAAACTGGCGTAAGGGCGGGCTCCAGGAACGCCGGAATCAAATTATCAAAGAAGAAAACTTCTACAACCAGCTGTTCTGCGGCTGCGAGTTTTCCCGTTATTAGAAGCTGAAGATTACGCCGGCCTTGATATAATGGCGGCCCATTTTCTGACCCTCAACCTTGGATATATTGAGCAGGGAGTGCTCGTAGCCCACATTGAACTTGATGTCTCCGACACCGATACCGACACCGCCGCCCAGAAGGATGTTGAAAGGATTGCCGTCACCGTCTTTTCCATAGTGGTTGTAGGACTCGCCGCCGCTGCGATGGATACCGGCGATGGAGAACGCGGCCGTGGCGGTGGAACGGGCCATCACGCCATACTGGATGGTAGGACCTGCATAGGCGAAGAAATTCACGTTATCGCCGATGGAAGTCTTGAAATTGAAGTTGAGCGGGATATTGAGAGCCACCTCGGTGTAATGGTAAGAGGCGGCGCCGGAAACCATGATGCCGCCGAAATTTCCTCCGTCGGTCACATTCTTGCCCTGGAAGAGCATGTGAAAATACAATCCGGGGGTAAAGCCGAAGTGCTCTCCCAGATGGAAGTTATAACCGCCACCCAGGTAGAAACCGTTCATGTGGTCGGGGTCTCCGATGGCTTTTCCGTCGTTTCCTTTGGTATTCTCAATAACGTGGAGATAACCGGCGCCTACCACCACCTGGGCGTAGGCCTGGCTGCCGGCAAGCAGCATGGTTGCCGCAAAAAGGCTTGCAATAATTTTTTTCATTGTATTACATTTATGAATTAATCCTCTCCGATGGTGAAGTTCACACCCACCTTGATTTGGGAACGGCCGGTGCGCTCACCCTCGATGCGGGACACATTGAGGAGGCTGTGGTCATAGCCCACCATGATCTGGATGTCTCCCAGCTGGACGCCCACGCCGCCGCCGGCGTACATGTTGAAGGGACGCATGTCCGCATTGCTGGACCACAGGTGGTCATACTTGTAGGTGTTGCCGGAGGTGGCGTAGAAGACACGGCCGCCGCGGGGCCCCACAACAATGCCCACGGGGGTAATCACACCCTCACGGTAGGTGGTGTGGGCCAGGGGGACAAACTGTCCCACTACGCCGCCGTAAACTACGATTTTGACATTGTCGTTAATCTCGAACTTGTAGGTAAGGTTGAGCGGTATGTTCAGGCCCAGTTCACGGTAAATACCATTGCTGAAGGAAAAGCCGGGACCGAAGGTCTTCTGGTAGTGAAGCGGATCCTCCTTGTAGTTGACCGTCTGGAACAGGCCGTCCAGATAGAAGCCGGGTGCGAAACCCAGGCCGGCCACCAGATTGAAATTGTAGGATGCGCCCACATAGAAACCGCCCATGTTTTCCGTAAACTTGGGGTCGTTATTGGTGTAGCGGGTAATTTCCGTAGAATTGAGGAACCCCACGCCCACATAGAGCTGGGCCTTGGCCTCCGTAGCGGCCAGAAGCAGCGCAGCAACGACAGCGGCGCTTGCGAATAATTTCTTCATATCGATTAAGTTATAAAATACCAACTTTTAGGGATTGACCACCATGACCATACGCGCTACCTTTGCAAAAGAAATTTAGCCATATAGCTTAGGTAATATCAGATCCTTTTATTGTTGTTCAAATCACCTCGCCGGGATGGCGAGGTGATTTTGTATTAAAACAGGTAACCTACGCCAAAGTGCAGGAAATTGCGGCTCACCTTATAATCCTCAGTGCGGGACTGGTTCAGGAAGCCGAAGTCAAAGCCCACCTCGATGCGCAGCAGTTCACTCACCTCCACGCCGGCGGTGATGCCCCAGAAGAGGTTGAAGAAGGTGCGGGCCTCTCCAAAACGATTGTTTTTTCTCAGAAGGGAGTATGTGGTGCCCTGGTTGTCCCGCACATTGTGGGTAAAGGCGAACTGCAGGGCGGGACCTGTCTGGCCGAAAACGTGGAAGTTGTCGTTAATCTTGTAGGTGTAGCAGGCCTGAACGGGGATGTTAAGAGCCAGTTCGCTCACACTGTAAGAATTGAACTGGGCGTGACGGCCGAAAAGGGCGGAGATGTTGGCTCCGGGAAGAACGGCCAGCCCGTTGACATACTTGTCCAGGCTGTAGTAATAATTGGCTCCTACATAAAAGCCGTCCAAACTCCCTTTATAGGGCAGATAGCCGTTGGCGTTACCCACGACGGCATACTTGGAATTCTCAAAAGCGTGAATGTAACCGGCATTGGCCACAATCTGAGCCTGGGCCAGCGTGCCCACAAACAGGGCCGCTGCAATGAGGATAAATTTTTTCATATTGATACCACTATTTATTTTCCAGTCTGCAAAAATACATATATTTTTTTACAACTTGATAAAAATCTTTTTCCGGTACAGCGGCAAGGCCGTCAGATAGATGAGCAGCAGGCAGAAAAGGGCGAACAGCAGGGAAGTTCCCTGGTTTACGCCCACCTGCCGCATCACCCAGCCCTGGAAACCCGTGAGGGAGAAGGTCCAGGCCAGGACGTCGCTCAGCAGATAGCAGAAAATGGCATTGCTTCCGAAGGAGCGGAAAAAGCCCGTATGCTTCCATGCGCCCGTTTCGTCTATGAGGTAGTGCAGGAGGCTCAGGATGAGGGTATCGGCCCCGCAGACCACCAGCACAAAGCTGGGAGACCAGATTTTCTTGTTAATCGGCAGAAGCCATTGGAGCAGGAAACCCGCCACCAGAAGGGCTGTGCCCCAGGAATCCATCTTCCGGAAGTCTTTGGAGGCAAAGATTTTCCCCATCAAAAAGCCGATGAGCGTATGCGCCACCGCCGGAAGGGTGGACAGCAGGCCCTCGGGGTCGATGCCTTTGTCATTATACAGGTGAGCCTGTCCCAGGATGGCGCGGTCTATCCGGGCCACGATGTTCTCCGGCCCGTGGACATAGCCGTCAAAGAGCAGCAGCACCAGGCCGTACAGCACAAGAAGGCCTCCGGCTATCCAGGGCAGGGCTTTTTGCTTCACCGAGCAGATGATGGCGGCCGATAATCCATAGCACAGCGCCAGCCGCACCAGCACGCCGGTGAGCCGGATGGAGCCGCGGGAATACAGCAGCATGCTGATGGCGTTTACCCCAAGCCCCACGCCCAGCAGCAGCACAAAGCGGCGGAGTATCTTCCAATTGGGTTTGAACTCCTGCTTCCGGAGGGAGAAAAACATGGACACTCCCATCACGAAGACGAAGGAGGGGAAAATGAAATCGGCCACGGTGAAGCCGTTCCAGGCGGCATGGCGCATCATGGGCAGGACGGCATTCCAGGAGCCCGGCAGGTTGGCCACAATCATGAGGGCGATGGTGAGTCCCCTCAGGACATCTAAGGATATTACGCGTTTCATGCTTCAAAGTTATGACTTTTTCTTCAGAATCCCTACAAATGGGGATTGACGGCTGCGGGGATAAGCCGTAACTTTGCGCCCAGCGCAAAACCGACGACAACTATGATTCTTTCTGAACTTCAGACCGGCGAGAAGGCCGTCATTGTACGTGTGAACGGACACGGCAGTTTCCGTAAACGCCTCATAGAGATGGGTTTCATTACCGGGAAGGAGGTTAGGGTGGTGCTCAACGCTCCGCTCAAGGACCCTATTGAATACGAGATTATCGGCTACAAGGTCTCCCTGCGAAGGGAGGAAGCCCGCCAGATAGAGGTAGTGACGGAGCAGGAGGCCCGCGAGGCCCTGGTAAGCGACGAGCATCTCCAGGCCCTTCCCGGAGATTTGGCCGATAAGGAACGCCTGGACAAGGCCTTGGCCCATGTGGCCGAAGAACGCCATCACAACATCCGCGTGGCCCTGGTGGGAAACCCCAACTGCGGCAAGACTTCCCTTTTCAACATCGCCTCCGGCGGCCATGAGCACGTGGGAAACTACTCCGGCGTTACGGTGGATGCCAAGGAAGGGCATTTCAAGTATAAGGACTACGAGATAACCCTGGTGGACCTGCCGGGCACCTATTCCCTGAGCGCCTACTCCCCCGAGGAGCTTTACGTGCGCAAGAACCTGCTGGACGCCATGCCGGACGTGGTGGTGAACGTGGTGGACGCCTCCAATATCGAGCGCAACCTGTACCTGACCACCCAGCTCATAGACATGAACCTGCGGGTGGTGATGGCCCTGAACATGTACGACGAGCTGCAGCACAAGGGGGACAAACTGGACACCAAGCAGCTGGGATACCTGCTGGGCATGCCCGTTTGCCCCACGGTGAGCCGCGACGGCCAGGGCATCCCGGAGCTCTTTGACACGGTGCTCAAGATTTACGAGCAGTCGGACCCTCATCTGGCCCGCCACATCCACATCAACCACGGGGCGGAGCTGGAAAAGAGCATCAAACGCCTGCAGACGGTCCTGTATGGGAACGAAGACATCCGCTCGCAGTATTCCACACGCTACCTGGCCATCAAGTATCTGGAAACGGACAAGGACGTGGAAAGGGTACTGGCCGATATTCCCGAGCTCAAGGCCTTGCAGCAGGCCCGCGCCGAAGAGGAAACCCGCATCCGCGAGCTGCTGGACACATCGGCCGAAAGCGCCATCGTGGACGCCAAATACGCTTTTATCCAGGGCGCTCTGGCCGAAACTTATGAAAAATACCAGGAGAAGCGGCCCCGGCGCACCCTCACGGACAAGATAGACGCCGTTGTCACCAACCAGTGGGCGGCCTTCCCCATCTTCGTGCTGCTGCTGTGGTTCATTTTCTGGGCCACCTTTACCATCGGCCAGTATCCCATGGACTGGATTGACGCCCTGGTGGCCTGGACGGGTGAAAAAGTGGGGGCGCTCATGGCCGACGGCTGGCTGAAAGACCTGGTAGTGGACGGGATCATTGCCGGCGTGGGCAGCGTGCTGGTGTTCCTTCCCAACATCATGATTCTGTATTTCTTCATTTCCATCATGGAGGACAGCGGCTACATGGCGCGTGCGGCTTTTATCGTGGACAAGCTGATGCACCGGATAGGCCTGCACGGGAAGAGCTTCATTCCCATGGTGATGGGCTTCGGCTGCAATGTGCCGGCCATCATGGCCACCCGCAGCATCGAGAGCCGTAAGAGCCGCCTGGTCACCATCGCCATCATTCCTTTCATGTCCTGCGCGGGCCGGCTGCCCATCTTCGTGCTCTTTGCGGGGGCGTTCTTCCCCTCTTCTCCGGCCACGGCGCTGCTGGGCATCTACCTGCTGGGAATTGTGCTGGCCATTTTGTCGGCCCTTATCCTGAGCAAGTTCGTCAAGGACGACGACCTTCCTTTTGTGATGGAACTGCCCCCTTACCGCGTTCCCACGGCCAAGGCCACCTGGCGCCATACCTGGGAGAAGGGCAAGCAATATCTGGAGAAGATGGCCACCACCATCCTGCTGTTCTCCATCGCCATCTGGTTCCTGGGGTACTTCCCGCGCCACGAGGAAGCCACTACGGCCTACCAGCAGGAGCATTCCTACATTGGCATGCTGGGCAAGGCCATCGAGCCGGTGAACGAGCCGCTGGGCTTCAACTGGAAGATGGACGTGGGCCTGCTGGCCGGAATTGGCGCCAAGGAACTGGTAATCAGCACCATGGGCGTGATGTACGCCCAGGACGGCGAGGAATACGAAGGTTTGGGCTCGGAGGAGGACACCCAGCTGCAGGCAGCGCTCAAATCTACCGTGCCCACCGCGGCGGCGCTGGCCTTCATGGTGTTTGTGCTGCTGTACTTCCCTTGCATCGCCACCTTCGTAGCCATCAAAAGCGAGACGCACTCCTGGTGGTGGGCCATCCTGCTGGCGCTTTACACCATCACCGTGGCCTGGCTGTGTGCCTTTGCCGCCTTCCATATCGGCCTGCTCATCTGGCCTTAATACGTTTTTCAGGAAAAAACACTACCTTTACGGAAAATAACCACACCGTGAAAAAGCTTTCTTCCCGCCTACTCATTTTTCTTTTGACAGGAGGTTGTCTGTTTTCCTGCTCCGGTGGCCGGCAAGAACAGGAGAAACAACAGCCCACCCCACAGAAAGGGACGGAACCATCGACCCTCACCCTTTCCGGCACCAAGAATTATTCGGCCGAGCCCCAGGATTTCACCCTCTCCATTACGTGTGACGTAAGCTGGGACGTCACGCTTGCCGATGCGTCATGGGCCAAACTGGTTTCCAAAAAAAGCACCGGAGAAAACTCCGGAGAGGCCGTCATTTCCCTCTCCATGAACCGTACCCGGGATGTCCGCAAGCAGACCGTCACGCTGAAAGCGGGAAGCAAAACCCTTGGGTTCGAGATTGAACAGGCCGGTTTGTCCTCCATTCTGGACAAGGAATCCGTAATCATAAACGGAACGGCAAGCACTCCGCTCCTGGTCAAGCTGAAGTCGGCCTGGACCCTTTCCGTCACGGAAGGGGCCGACTGGCTCTCGGTTTCACCTGCGGAAGGCGACGGGTCCAACCCTGTCATGGTACAGATTACACCGGCCGACGGGAATGTCAACGTGGGAGACCGCTCCGGGTCCGTAGAACTGGCCGTCGGAGGGGAAACCCTCCGTATTCCGGTTCTTCAGGGGCAGACGGACGCCATTGTGGTGGCCGTGAGCCAGTACGCGCTGGACGGCCGCGAGCAAGACCAAATTGTCCCTACGGAAACCAATGTCTCTTACTCTGTACGCATCCCTTCGGAGTCTTCCTGGATCAGCCATGTCACAGCCCCGGACACAAAGGCCCTGAACAAACAGGACGTTGTGCTGCACTTGGATTCCAACACTACGGGAAAGGTAAGGACCGGTACCGTCTTTTTTGAAAAAGACACCGTTTCGCGGGCCGTTGTCCTGAGGCAGGCGCCCTATTCTTCCCTGCTGGAGACAACGACTCCCGGCGTATACGACCCCAACGGCGAAACGCTCACCTACCGCCCGGGTACGGACCAGATTGCCATAGGAATCCGGAACGGCTCCCGCTATTACAAACTGATAGACCCGGAACTGCTTCAGGTTTTTTGCATGAGCGGACTCCCCGTCCAAGACCCGCAGCTTTGCGACAGTTTCGAGATTATACTGAGACGGGAAACCGTCCTGGAAGGACCCGTCTTCAACAACACAACTCCGGTTACTGTGATTGGCATTTCGGACCATCGCCTGTGGCTGATTACAGAGCAGGGAGGAGTCATTATCCTTAATAAGTAGGCGCCATGAAAAGAATCCTTACCTTTTTGCTTGTCCTTTTGGTACCGATGACTATGCGGGCCGTGGTGGCGCCCAAAACGCCATACCCCTACACCCAGCCGGACGGAACAGTCATCATGCTGGTGAATCACGGCGACGAATTCCACAGCTGGGTTACTTGTGACGGCCGGATGGTGGAGAAGGACGCCCAGGGCTTTTACCGCCCGGTTTCCTCAACCGGCCCTATTACACTCAAGGCACAAAACGCCCGTCTGAAGCGTCAGCAAGCTCAGGATATTCGCAAAAAAAGCGCCGACGGGCGCCTGGGCATGGGGGAAAAACACTTTATGGTCATTCTGGTAGAGTTTCAGGACTTGCTTTTTACCGTTCCCAATCCGCAGGATGCTTTCGACCGTCTGTTGAACGAACCCGGCTATGCAGAGAATGGCGGAACAGGATCTGTGAAAGACTTCTACACCGACAATTCCTCCGGCCAATTCAAACCCACCTTTGACGTTTACGGACCGGTAAAGGTCCCTAAGAACCATGCTTATTACGGCGCCCCCAAAGGAAGGGACAACGATGCCCACGCCGACGAGGCGCTGTTTGACGCCTGCACCATCCTGGACGAAACCGTGGACTTTTCCCAGTACGACCTGGATGGTGACGGATATGTTGACAATGTGTTTTTCTACTTTGCCGGCCACAACCAGGCCGAAGGCGGTGGCGAAGATGCCATCTGGCCGCATCAATGGGTTCTTTACTATTTCAACGGAACCTTCGACGGCGTGCGGGTATGGAACTATGCCTGCTCTTCGGAATACAAGGGCAGCGAAGGAGAAACCATGGCCGGGATAGGCACGTTTATCCATGAATTCGGCCATGTACTTGGCCTTCCGGATTTTTACGATACCGACTATGAGGAAAACGGTCAGGCCTATGACCATCCTGCCAGCTTCTCCACCATGGCCAGCGGCAACTATCTGAACGAAGGCCGTACGCCCTGCAACTTTACTTCTGTGGAGCGGAAGCTGCTTGGGTGGATGGGAGACTTTCAGGTCATTGCTCAGTCCGGATCATATTCCCTGGGGGCCTTGTCGGCCAATTCCATTCCCCTTACGACGCAGGCAGATGCAGATGGCGAGCAGTTCATCTATGAATTCCGCGATGGAAGCGGATGGGACAGCTATCTGCCTGCCGGCATGGTTGTGTACCATCTGGATGCCTCTTCCAATCTTGTCGGGGACGGTTATACCGCCCGTCAGCTTTGGGATTACAGCAGTATAAACATATATGGCGACCACCCCTGTTTCAGGGTTATTCCTTCTATGAAAGACAGCCGGACCCCGGAAAGCACCGTTTTCCCGGGCACCGGCCGGGTAACCGACTTTGTCCCCGTTCCCTGGAGCGGCTTCAACCTTGGTGTCGAACTGAACGATATTCGAATGGAAGACGGCATGATGAAAATGACCGTGTTTTCGTCTTCCCGCCGGAGAGTCTGGGGCCGTGTCACGGACAACAAGGGCGTACCTCTGGAAGGCGCCAAACTGCTGCTAGGGACCAAACAGACCGACGGCATCGCCCAGACCGGAAAGCCGAAGCTTCTGAGCATGCGCCCCTCTGCAGAGGAAATCCGCTACCAGACCACCACGGAGGCAGACGGCTCCTATCAGATTTTGCTAGATGAAGGAGATGAGACCGGCGCCTTCCGTATGAGCGTCTCCTGCGTCGGCTACATCGAACAGGCACGCGAGGTGAACTTCACATGGACCCTCCACAGCGACTTTGCCCTGCGTCCCGTAGGAAGTCCCTCACATGCAGACCTCAAGCACTATGATCTGGATGTAAACCAAAATCTCCAAAGGACAGGTTTTGAGACCAGTCTTCCCGGCATCATGGGCGCTTCCTACTTCAGCCCCGATGATTTGTCCGACTATGTGGGCATGCAAGTCAAGACTGTTTCCTTTGTTACCGGTTCGGCAGCGAAAAGTGTCCACGTTCTGATAGATTCCGATTCCGAACGCCTCCTTTCCCGGGAAGTTCAGAATCAAATTACGGTAGGTGCTTTCGAAGAAGTGGACGTATCGGACCAGAAGATTTTCATCCAACCCAATACGGGCATGTACTTCGGCTATGCCGTCCAAGACTCCGAAGACGGATATCCGCTGGTTTACCAAGATTTGCCCGGAGCAAAAGGGTTTTATTATTCCATCTATCAGCTTGGTCAGGTTAACTGGCACTATTCCCAAGACGGATCGCCCTTGCTGGTATCCGTGACGCTGGCCGATGATGCGGCGTCCAAGTATCTCACACTGAGCTCGATGAATCTCAACACAATAGACAATCCCGGACGGGAAAGCGGTTATAAGTCAGGAGACTTATTTACCTTCAAACTGCTGGAGGCCATCAAAGACAAACCTTCGGATGTAGTATGGTTCTATGACGGCGTGCAGCAGAACGGAGGCAGCGTAACGCTCACATCCGGAACGCACACGGTTACAGCCAAACTAAGCTTCCCTGACGGCGGAGCCGAAGAGCTGATTCTTGATTTGATTGTCCAGTAAACTTTGCAGCCTTCCGTATCGGCCTGCTGATCTGGCCGCTTTAGGCTGGTCCCCTTTGTACATACGTGGTATGTGCCGCAGCGCAAAGCCGCATTACGCCGGTTCCCCCCCTGCCGCCCGCTACGCACCAGGAACCTCAAACGCGTAACGACTGGCTCTTCACAGCCACCCGTTACGCACTGGGCCCCCGTAGTGCGTAATGCCTGGCTCCGGCCAGCCGGCACAATTGTCTGTCGGTTACTTTATATTAATAAACGGAAGGGCGCCGCCGCCGTTGTATTCGGGCAGCTTGCCGTCCCATTTCTGGATGGCGTCCTGCTGCACCAGGAGGGCGTTCAGGGATGCGGCCACCGTGCGGTTGTAGTAGGCTTCGCCGTCGGCCTTGATCTTGAGGGCCT
>CAMOKK010000009.1 GCA_946617545.1 uncultured Bacteroidales bacterium
GTGATATCGGCTGCGCCATGAAGCTCAAGGCCGGAAAGACGGACGTCACCCTGGCCCAGAACGGCGTGGAGGCCATTAAGCATATGGTGTTCCCGGATGCCAAGTACCGCTGCGCCGTAAAGGCGGTGGACAAGAACGACGAGGCCAAGGTGGGCGACGCCCTCAACAAGATTGCGGCCCAGGACCCCACCATCACCGTGGAATACTCCAAGGAACTGCGTCAGACCATCCTTTCCGGTATGGGTGAGCAGCATATCAACTATGTGAAGTGGAGAATGAACAATGAGTTCAAGCAGAACATCGAACTCTATGCTCCCAAGGTGCCCTACCGCGAAACCATCACCAAAATCGCCACCGCCCAGTACCGCCACAAGAAGCAGTCCGGCGGCGCCGGCCAGTTCGGTGAGGTTCATCTGCTGGTTTGCCCCTACGTAGAAGGCCAGGAAGCCCCCAAAACCTTCAAGATTGACGGCAAAGACGTCGTGTTCAACTTCAAGAGCCAGGAAATCACAGACCTCGAGTGGGGCGGTAAGCTGGAATTCTACAACTGCGTAGTGGGCGGCTCCATTGACCTTTCCTTCATGCCCGCCATCCTCAAGGGTATCAAGAGCAAGATGGAGGAAGGCCCGCTCACCGGTTCCTATGCCCGTGACATCCGCGTGTATGTGTACGACGGTAAGATGCACCCGGTAGACTCCAAGGAAATCGCCTTCATCATCGCCGGCCGCAACGCCTTCAAGGAGGCCTTCCGCAACGCCGGTCCCAAGATTCTGGAACCCATCTACAACGTGGACATCTTCACGCCCAACGAGTATGTAGGTCCCTGCATGAGCGACCTCAACACCCGTCGCGGTATGATTATGAACCAGGATATGGAAAAGGGCTTCACCGTGCTGCACGCCCGCGTGCCGCTGGCAGAGCTTTACCGCTATTCCACCATCCTGAGCTCCCTCACCGGCGGCTCCGCCACCTTCCAGATGAAGTTCGCAGAGTACGTTCAGGTTCCGGCCGACGTCCAGACCAAACTGCTGGCCGAATACGCCGCCCAGGAGCAGGAAGAAGATTAGTGAGAGGCCCCGCACGCGGGGCCTTTTTTTAAAAACGTTTCCATGAAAAGATTACTATCCCTTTTGGCGGCATGGGGCCTTCTGGCGGCCTGCAGTCCCACCTCCACGTTCCACCGGGATTACCAGGCCCGGCTTGAGTCCCATGACGGCGCCCTGGCCCAGTTCATGACCTTGCCCGAGGGCATATCGGCCCGTGAGAAAGAGGCTCTGGAGTTCCTCTATGCCTACATGCCCCTGGCCGATGTCACGGACTACTCTCCCGAGTTCTACCTGGCCAACGTGCGCAAGTCTTTCCAGGCCCGCGAAGAGATGCCCTGGAAGGTGCCGGAGCGGGAATTCCGTCACTTTGTGCTGCCCCTCAGGACCAACAACGAAGACCTGGACAGCGCCCGCCTGGTGTTTTACGATGAGCTCAAGCCTCGCGTGGAGAAGCTTTCCATGAAGGACGCCATCCTGGAGGTGAACCACTGGTGCCATGAAAAGATGACCTACCAGCCTTCCGACGGGCGCACCCACGCCCCCCTGGCTTCCCTCAAGAATGCCCTGGGCCGATGCGGAGAGGAGTCCACCTTCTGCGTGGCCGCCCTGCGCTCCGTGGGTATCCCGGCCCGCCAGGTTTATACGCCCCGCTGGGCCCATACCGAGAGCAACCACGCCTGGGTAGAGGCCTGGGCCGACGGAACATGGTACTTTATCGGCGCCTGCGAGCCCGAGCCCGTGGTGAACTTGGGCTGGTTCAACGCCCCCGCCTCCCGCGCCATGCTCACCCATACCAAGGTGTTCGGCAAATACGACGGCCCGGAGGAAGTGGTTCTCCGCACCCCCGGCTATACGGAAATCAACCTCATTGAGAATTACGCCAAGGCCGCCAAAGGCAGCGTGAAGGTTTTATCGGCCGATGGAAAGCCCGTGGAGGGCGCCCGCGTGAACTTCTGCATCTACAACTCTTCGCAGTTCTTCCCGGCCGTGGCCAAATATACGGATGCGAAGGGCACAACCAGCCTTTCGGCCGGCCTGGGAGACATGCTGGTATGGGCGTCCAAGGACGGAAAATACGGTTACGGGAAGCTCCGTTTCGGCGTTGACAAGAACCTGACCGTCACCCTTGACTCTCCTGCGGGGAATCCCATCCGCTCGGAGCTGTTGGACATCGTTCCTCCGCCGGAGAATGTGGTCCTGCCGGAGGTGACGGCCGAGCAGCGGGCCGAAAACGACCGCCGTATGGCCTATGAAGATTCCGTGCGCAAGGCCTACATGGCCACCTTCCCCACCAAGGAGCAGGCGCAGGCCTTTGTGAAGCAGTATGCCCTTCCGGAGACGGCGCAGCGCTTTGTGGAGCTGTCGGCCGGAAACGGCGTCACCATCATGGGCTTCCTCCGGGAGGCGCAGGACAAGGAGCGCGCGGTGGAATTGCTCCGCAGCCTCAGCCGCAAGGACCTTTCGGACGTATCGGCCGATATCCTCTGGGACAGCTACAACGCCACCGAAAGCGTGCTGGCGCCCCGCATCGAAAGCGAATTCCTCTCTCCCTATAAAGGCTGGTTCCTGCAGAATGTGCCCGAGGAGCTTCAGAAGAGCTTCCGGGGCAATGCCCAGGCCATCTTGGATTGGGTGGAGCAGAATATAGACGTGGACGAAGACCCGCTTTTCTGGGACATCCCCATGTCTCCGGTGGGCGTGTGGAAGAGCCGTATGGCCAGCCCCCGCTCGCGGGACATCCTCTCCATCGCCCTGGCCCGCACCTTCGGGGTGGACATGCGGAAAGACCGCAACACCGGAGCCCTCCGTTTTGAAAACGACAAGGCCGATGTCCCCTCGGCCCCCGTCACCCTCACTTACCAGCCCGTGGAGGGCGTTGAGGAGCCCGAATATGGCGCCCACTACTCCGTGAGCCGCATTGTGGACGGGCAGCCGCAGATGGTGTTCCTGGGCTTCCCGGGGCAGATGCGGCGCTATGGTTTCGCGGGCGGCAACCGCCTGCCGGAAGGAGACTACCTGCTCTCCTCCGGAAAACGCCTTTCGGACGGCTCCACGCCCGTTACTCTTACGCTTTTCCACGTGACGGCCGATGAGCCCCTTGAGGTTCCCGTAGTCCTGGAAAGCGTCCTGGAAGAAGTGAAGGTATGCGGCAGCTTCCCCGCCAAACTCCTGAACGAAGACGGCTACTATGCCGCCGCCATATTGGATGTGGGACTGGAGCCCACCAACCACGTCCTGAACGACCTCTCCGCCCAGCGGGAAGCCCTGGAGCAGTGGGGACGCCCCATCTACCTGATTTGCACCAGCGACGCCCAGATGGAGCGCCTGCATGAGGAGGTGGCGGGCGGTCGCTTCGGCCAGCTGCCTTCCACGGTCAAGTATGTCACCAATGCCGGAGGGGAGATGCTGAAGGCCATCCTTGAAGGCGCCTCTCTCCGCGAGGGGCAGCTGCCGGTGGTCTTTGTGGCCGATGCCGACGACCGGGTGGTCTTCGTTTCCCAAGGTTATACCATAGGAATGGGCGACAAGATTGTAGCCCTGTCCAAAAAACTGTAATACATGAAAAAAACACTGATTTTTTTATGCGGCCTGGGCCTGCTGCTCTCCTGCGCGAAGCAGCCGTACTACGTGGCCGATTTCGAAGCCCGTCAAGAGGCCAACGATGGTGCCCTGAAGCCCTTCATGACCCTTCCGGAGGGCATATCGGCCCAAGAAAAAGACGCGTTGGAGTTCCTCTATGCCTACATGCCCCTGGCCGACGTGACGGACTACTCCACAGACTTTTATCTCCGGAACGTGCGCAGTTCGCTGAAGACGCGCGAAGAGATGAACTGGGGCGTGCCGGAGCGGGAATTCCGCCATTTTGTGCTGCCGCTGCGCGTGAACAACGAGAGCCTGGACAGCGCCCGCACGGTCTTTTGCGAGGAGCTCAAGCCCCGCATCAAGGGCATGTCCATGAAGGAGGCCATCCTGGAGGTGAACCACTGGTGCCACGAGAAAGTGACCTATACGCCCTCCGACGCCCGTACCTCGTCTCCGCTGAACCTGGTCAAGAATGCCCTGGGCCGATGCGGGGAACAGTCCACCTTCTGCGTCACCGCCCTCCGCAGCGTGGGCATCCCGGCCCGTCAGGTCTATACCCCCCGCTGGGCCCACACGGACGACAACCACGCCTGGGTGGAAGCCTGGGCCGACGGAACCTGGTACTTCCTGGGCGCCTGTGAGCCCGAACCCGTCCTGAACCTGGGCTGGTTCAACGCCCCCGCCTCCCGTGCCATGCTCATGCACACCAAGGTGTTCGGCAAGTACGACGGCCCGGAGGAGGTGGTGCTGGAAAGCCCCAACTTCACGGAGGTGAACCTCATAGACAATTACGCCAAGACGGCCCGCATCGACTTCCGGGTAGTCTGGGCCGACAACGCCCCCGACAACCTGGCCGGAAAGCCCGTTGAGGGCGCCCGCGTAGACTTCTGCATCTACAATTATGCAGAGTTCTATCCCGCCGTTTCCAAGTACACGGATGCCGACGGCCGCACCTTCACCAGCGCCGGCCTGGGAGACATGCTGGTATGGGCCTCCAAGGACCGGGGTTTCGGTTACACCAAGGTGAGTTTCGGCAAAGACACGGAGGCCGTGATTACCCTCCGCTACATGGTGGGAAATGAGTTTGCCGGGCCCGAGGGCGTGAAGGAAGCCTTCACCCTGGTTCCTCCGCCGGAGAATGTGACTTTGCCGGAAGTGACGCCGGAGCAGCGTGCCCAGAACGACGTGCGCTTTGCCTATGAAGACTCCCTCCGCCATGCCTACGAGGCCACTTTCCCGGCCGGCAACAAGGCCCGCGGCAACTGGGAAACCCTGGAAGCCTTCCAGGTGACCTGCGGCAATCACGAGCGCATAGAGGAAGTGCTGAATTCCCTCAGCACCAAAGACTTCCACGACGTTACGCTGGAAATTCTCCAGGACTATTACAGCACCCCTGTATTCCGGGGCTCCCGCATTGAGAATGAGTTCCTTACGCCGTTCTACAGCTATTTTGCAGAAAAGCTGGAAGAGATTCACAGCCCCCGCGAGCTGGTGACGTGGACGGAAGACAATATCAAGGTGCTGGACAACCCCAAGGCCTGGAACATTCCCATGTCTCCCGCCGGCGTGTATGAAAGCCGCCTGGCCCTGCCCCGCTCCCGCGACCTTTTCTTTGTGGCGGCAGCCCGCGCCAAGGGCTTCGAGGCCCAGAAGGACCTGGTCACCGGAAAGATCCAGTACAAGGAGAACGGCCAGTGGCTGGATGTGAACTTCGGCGGCAACGCACCGGCTGCGGCCGCACCCCAGGGCACGCTTAAACTTACCTACAAGCCCACCAAAGCCGTGGAGAACCCTCAATATTATACGCACTTCACCCTATCCAAGATTGTGGACGGACGTCCCAGCCTGCTCTCCTTCGATGAAGGCGAGGTGGACATGGGCGGTGGCGTAGACTGGGCCCATGTGTTCAAGAACGGCCATAAGCTGGATGCAGGTACCTATCTGCTGGTGTCCGGAAACCGTCTCTCTGACGGCTCCGTTCCGGTTTCCATGCGCTTCTTCGCCATTGAGGAAGGGAAAGAGACCGTCCAGGAACTCCGTATCGGAGAGGTGGAGGGCGCCCTGCCCGTGATAGGCCGGTTTGATGCGGAAACCAAGATTTCCGTGGAAGGCAAGGAGGTTTCCATCCTGTCCCAAACCGGCCGCGGCTACTATGTGCTGGCCCTGCTGGATCCCGGAAAAGAACCCACCAACCATGCCCTCAGAGACCTGGCCGCCGCCCGTGAGCAGCTGGAAAGCTGGGGCCGTCCCATCGTGCTTCTCTGCTCTTCCCCGGAGGCGCTCTCCATGCTTCTGAAGGAAGAAAAAGAGGGCCGATACGGGAAACTTCCCGCTACGGTCCTCCTGGGAGTGGCTCCGGAAGGGATGCTGGAAGGCGCCCGTCCGGTGGTGCTCATTGCCGACAGCTTTAACCGCGTCTACTTCCGTAGCGAAGGTTACACCATCGGCCTGGGCAATCAGCTTTCCGCTGCCTCTACGGCTTTGAAATAGCGATAACTGTTAACTTTCACCTCGCCAATGGAGCTCTCGTCGCAGACGATGGTCCCGGCGGGGTGATTTTGTAGTCCGCTCAGGGTGCAATAGTGGCTCATAGGGCCTTCTATGGCAGCCTGCAGGGCGCGGGCTTTCTTGGAGCCGAAGGCCAGGATCACCACTTCCTTGGCGCTGAGCACAGTGGCGACGCCCACGGTGAGGGCCTGGGCCGGCACCTTGGACGGGTCTCCGTCAAAGAAGCGGGCGTTCACCTCGCGGGTGTCCTGGGTAAGGGTGACCACGCGGGTGCGGCTCTGCAGGGAGGAGAAGGGCTCGTTGAAGGCAATGTGGCCGTCTTCGCCCACGCCGCCCAGGAAGAGGTCAAAGCCGCCGGCCTCCACGATGGCTTTCTCGTAGGCGGCGCATTCGGCCTCTACGTCCTCGGCGTTGCCGTTGAGGATGTGGATGTTCTCCGCAGGCTCGTCAATGTGGTCGAAGAGGTTGCGGTGCATGAAGCTGTGATAGCTCTCCGGATGGCTCTCCGGCAGGCCCACATACTCGTCCATGTTAAAAGAAATCACGTTCTTGAAAGACACTTCCCCGGCCTTCACCATGCGGATGAGCTCGGCGTAGGTTTCAATGGGCGTGGAGCCGGTGCAAAGGCCGATTACAAAGGGTTTGTCCGTAACCGCAGCCTTCTCGTTGATTCGTTTGGCAATGTAATGGGCGGCCCACAGGGAGCCTTCCTTGGAGTTGTTTCTGATGATAATTTTCATAGCCTAATACAGTTTCAAAAATACCTCAATAGCTTGATATTCGGCCATGCCCAGCTGGTCGTAGAGTTTGGCGGTGTTCTGGGTGCGTTCCTCGGCCCGCTGCCAGAACTCGCGCGGGTCTTCACCGGGGAAGGGCACGATGTCCTTCTGGGACAGGTGGCGGAAGATGGCGTGGCGCTTTTTGATTACCTCGTCGGGGCTCAGCGGCACGGCCATGTCCACGCGGCCCAGCTCCCACTCCATCCAGGCGCCGCGGTACAGCCATACATGGGTGTCCTTAATCCAATCGGCCCCTTCTTCCTTAAGCTGGTCCATGGCTTCCATGGCGGCCTCCGTGCACACGCGGTGCGTTCCGTGAGGGTCGGCCAGGTCTCCGGCCATGAACACCATGTGGGGTTTTAGTCTGCTGAGGAGGTCCTTGATGATGTCTACATCGGCCTGGGTGCGGGGATTCTTCTTGATGCCGCCGCTCTCATAGAAGGGGAGGTTCAGGAAGTGGGCGTTGGTGTTGTCGTTGAGGCCGAAGGAGCGCACGGCGCCACGGGCTTCGCTGCGGCGGATGGCGCCTTTCATTTCCAGCAGGGGACGCGGCTCGGGTTCACCGGGAACCTTGCTCTCCACCAGCTTCTTTACCTCGTCAAATTTGTCGGCAAAACCCAGCTGGAAGGCGGCGTCCATGTGCTGGAGCACCACGTCGTCGTGTACGGCCACGTTGCCGGAGGTCTCGTAGGCCACGTGTACGTTGTGGCCCTGGGTGGCCAGGCGGATGAAGGTGCCGCCCATGGAAATCACGTCGTCGTCCGGGTGCGGGGAGAAGATGAGCACCGTCTTGGGGAAGGGCTTGGCCTGTACCGGGCGGGTGCTGTCGTCGGCATTGGGCTTTCCTCCGGGCCAGCCGGTAATGGTGTGCTGGAGGTCGTTGAAAACGTCGATATTAATCTTGTCAAAGGCGCCTTTCTGCTCCAGGAGCTCGCTTAGGCCGTTGTTCAGGTAGTCCTTTTCCGTGAGTTTGAGGATGGGCTTTTGGGTAACCTGGCACAGCCACACCACGGCCTTGCGCACAAATTTGGGCTGCCAGTCGCAGGGACCCACCAGCCAGGGAGCTACGCTGCGGGTGAGGAGGCTGGCGGCCGTTTCGTCCACGTAGAAAGAGATGTGGTCGTGCTTTTGCAGCAGGGAGGCCGGGCAGTCCGTGGTTACGGGGCCTTCTGTAATGTCCTTTACCGCCTGGGCCTTGTCTTCGCCCCAGGCCATGAGGATGATGCGTTTGGCGCTGAGCATGGTGCCCACGCCCACGGTGATGGCCTTGTCAGGGGTGGCGGCAATGTCGTGGTTGAAGTTTTCGCTCTGGCGTTTGCGGGAGTTGTAGGAGAGGCGGACAGTGCGGGTGCGCGTCTTTTCATCGGCCCCGGCCTCGTTGAAGCCCACCTGGCCTTTTTCTCCCACGCCAATCACCAGCAGGTCCAGTCCGCGGGCCAGGGCGTCAAACTTGATGCAGTAGTCTCCCAGTTCCTCCGGCGTCACGGTTCCGTCCGGGATGTGGATGTTTTCCTTCAGAATGTCCACTTTGTCCAGCAGGGCCTCGTGGATGAGGTGGTTGCGGCTCTGGGCCTCGTCCTTGGAGGAGGGGTAGTATTCGTCGATGGTCACTACCTCCACGTTCTTGAAGGAAACCTTTCCGGCCTGATAGCGGCGGGCCAGCTCATTGTACAGGGACGTGGGGGTGGAGCCTGTGGTAAGACCCAGACGGAACAAGCCGTCCTTGTGGGCATTGATGGAATCTACGATGAAATCCGCGATGGCATAGGACGCCGGACGGGATTCCGGGTACACGTGCGTCCATATTTTCTCGTAAGAATGGAGAATGCCCGCAGGCAGGTTCTTTTCAATGAGCCCACCTTCGTAAGGTAATGTAAAATGCTTACTCATATTATTTGAGAATCTTTTGAATCCGTTCCAGTTTGCCGTCCACCGGGGCTGGTTTTACGCCCAGCAGTTTGCACAGCATGGGATAAAGGTCCGTATTGTGGAAGGCCGATTTTTCCCCTTCCGTTAAGGGTGCCTCATACCCCTCCTTGAAGTCCGGGCCCACGGCGCGGAAAGCCACCATCATGTCGGTTTCGGTGGGGTCGAAGCCGTGGGTTCCGTGGTTGCGCGACGGGGCGAAGTTGAACTGCCAGCCCAGGTCCGGGCTCACGATGAGGTCTCCCAGGCGGTTGGAGGTGCCGTAGTTCAGATAGGCCGGAACCTCTCCGTGTTTCCATACGCTCAGGTGTTCTACCTGTTTGAGGCGGTTGTAGAGGCTGTCCGCATAGCCCTCTTTAACCCAGATGCTGGTGGGCAGGTTGCCCACGATGCGCTCCACCCATTCTTCGGGAATAACTTCGTACCAGCCTATGAAGCGCTCCGGGGAAATCTCCGTCATGCCATGGTCTCCGGCCAGGATAAAATTCAGTTTCTTGCCGATGGGAAGGGCCTTCAGGCGAAGGTACAGGCTGTGCATGAGGCTGTCCATGTGTTCGGTCATCTGCTTGCACTCGGGAGAGAAGGGACCATGAACGTGACCCTGATGGTCCGGCTCGTCAAAATAGCCCATCACCAGACGGGGCCGGTCGGCCTCCGGAAGGCTCAGCAGGCGCACTATCTCGTCGCAGCGCTCTTCAAAAGTCCAGTGCGGATCCGTATCCCAGTGCCGGTAGTAAGTGGGGAAGGCGTTGCCCTCCGGCCCCACGGGAATGTCGGAGCCCACCCAGTAAACCACGCCGCATTTGACACCCTGCTTCTGAGCGGTAATCCAGATGGGCTCTCCGCCGTAGTAGCGGGCATCGTAGCGGGATTCCTTGTCTCCGATGGCGTAGCCGTGCTGCGTGTCCGGATTCCAGAAACTGTTGTTTACCAGCCCGTGGTGGTCCGGCACCAGGCCCGTGGCCATGGTGTAGTGGTTGGGGAAGGTAGAGGAGGGGAAAGACGCTTCCATGCGTGCTTTCACGCCCACCGTGGCCAGGGAGTCAAAGAAGGGCATGTCGTAGTAATCGGCATAGTCCCATCGGCTTCCGTCCAAGGAAATGATAACGGTGTAACGGTCGTTTTTGCTTTGGCAGGCGGTCCCGAAAAGACCGGCCAGAAGAAGGAAGCAGAGGACTTTACGCATACAGGTTTGTTTAATCCTACAAATTTCGTTATTTTCTGCCTATTTTCAAAATCCCTACACCCTTCCTTTGGGCTTGACAACTAACTAAGTGACAGTCATAGACTTGTTATACATTTCTCGTTCAAAAATCGAACGAGAAACATACAGCAAGTCGCTTATACAGAGTTGTTTACTTGTCAAGGCTGGCGTGCGCTCTGCAGGCCGTCCGGCTCCATAATCCGAAAGAATGTTGTATCTTTGCCTCGGATGACTCCCAGGCGGCATACCGTGGCATTTTTCCTACTCCTTCCGGCGGCGGGGACAGACCATATCCACCGCCTGGCCCACCTGAATAACAGCCTCTAAGCTTATGGAAAAAACATCGGTGTTGAAAAATTATTCTTCCACTCTGTGGCTTCTGGCAGGACTGGCGGCCGGGGGTGTGCTTGGGGTGGCGCTGGGGCAGAAGGCGGCTGTTTTCAGGCCTGTCGGAACGCTTTTTCTTAACTTGATTTTTGTGCTGGTGGTGCCGCTGGTGTTCTTCTCCGTGGCCCAGTCCATGGTGGTGATGCGGCGGAGCGGAACCATCGGAAGGGTGCTGGGGACGGCCATCGGCGTATTCCTTTTCATGTCCCTGGTGGCCGGGGTATTCTCCTACGGGCTCATGAGCGTGTGGAACCCCTTCGCCCAGGCGGGCGGAAGCGGCGGTGCGGCCGGCGGAGCAGCCCTTCAGGAGAGCCTGAACATAGGAGAGTCGCTTGCATCGGCCTTCAGCGTGAATGATTTTCCGCTGCTGCTTTCCCGCGAGCACCTGCTGCCCCTGATAGTCTTTGCCGCCCTCTTCGGGCTGTCTGTGGCCTATCTGGACAAGAAGGTTCCCACCATGGAGAAGCTGGTGACGGAGGGCGGGACCGTCATCATGAAGATGATGGACGTGGTGATGAAGGCGGCCCCCGTAGGCATCGGCTGTTATTTTGCCGATACCATCGGCTCCCTGGGCGGCCGGATTGTGGGACAGTACCTGCAGATTTTCCTGGTGGTGCTGGCCGCCTGCGCCGTCTGCTATTTTGTCTTTTATTCCCTCTTCGCCCTTTTCTGCCGCATCCCCCTGGGCAATTTCTGGAAGGAGATGATTCCGCCTTCCGCCACGGCGGTGGGCACTTCGTCATCGGCCGCCTGCCTGCCGGTGAACCTGGCCGCCGCCCGCAGGCTGGGGGTGAGTGAAAAGGTGGCCGACGGGGTGATTCCCCTGGGAACCAACCTCCACAAGGACGGCTCCGTGGTTACCTCGGTGGCCAAGGTGCTCTTTGCCCTGTATTTCTTTGACATCATGCCGGACAGCGGCTTGGTGGCGGCGGCCCTGGTCATTCTCCTGTCGGTGCTGGCAAGCATGGTGGTGGGGGCCGTCCCCATCGGCGGCATGACGGGTGAAATCCTCATCTGCGCCATCCTGGGCGTAGACCCCGCCTTTGCCGCCACGCTCATGATTATCGGCACCATCTGTGACATTCCGGCCACTCTGCTCAACGCCACCGGCAACCTGGTGGCCTCCACCCTGGTGGAACGCCTGGTAAAAACGCCGGACACCCCGGAAAACTTGATTGCTAAATAGCTTGGCGTGAGTGACTTACCATACATTTCTCGTTCGTTTTTTGAACGAGAAATATAACATAAGTGCATGTAAATCAGCAAATTAGTTGTCAAGCCTTGCGCGGAGCGTTTTTGTTTTCAAACAATTATGCTTATTTTTGCGCCGAAATTAAAGAAGAAGGAAATGACCAAAAAACAGCTGCTTGTGCTCCTCTGCTTTTTTGCAGGTGTGGCTGCGTGCAACAAAGCGCCCGCGCCGGAGCCGCCGGAGCACCCGTTTACGGAGACGGAACTTGTCAAAAAACATCTTGAGGAGTCGATGGCTCCGTTTTTCACCATTTTGGATATAGACTCTACGGCGGTGAAAGACCCCCGGAAGTTTATCCGCGACAACAGCAGCGTAGATGTTGACTGGCAGGACCGCGGCGCCGTGGTGTACCGCTTGGAAAGAAACCGGGTGACAGCCTTGGAGGCCCGCTTCTATCTTGTCACCGGAGAAGTGAGCGCCCATCTTTACGGCGGAGTCGGCATCATGGGTACGATAAGCCCTGCCTGGTCTCTCGATTGGGGCGATTGGGAGGCTGCCTCCGACATTAAAGTGTATGACCAGGGCACGGCGGTGGCCACGCTGGGCTATGAACCCGGCCTGTCCACCCTGGTATTTCGCTTCTCCGACGGCACGTCCTATGCACTGAATTCTTACCTGCTCTCTGAAAGCCTGATAGATTTTATTATTGAAAATGTACTCTCTACGGAATAAAATACTGATTTTACTGCTTCTGCTTGCAGGCCCCTGGGCCGTGGCGCAGGTTCCCGACACCGTGGCGCAGCTGTCCCTGGACAAGTCCGTGATTACCGAGCAGTTGAAAAAGCCCATAGTGGTGAACAGCCGGGGCGTGAGCGGAGAGGTGAACGTGAGCAAGATAGCGGCCGTTCCTTCCTTTCTGGGCAATGCCGACCCCATCCGCTTTGCCCGTCTGCTGCCCAGCGTGTCGGTGAACACCGAGCAGGAAGGCGGCCTGTATATGCAGGGCGGCGACCATTCCCATACCCTCATTTCTCAGCAGGGGGTTCCCATTTACGGGGCCACGCATCTGCTGGGCCTTTTCTCCGTTTTCAACGCGGCCCATTTCACGGGAATGCGTTTTGAGACATCTTCCGGAAAGGAGCCCCGCCTGGGCGGCATGATTGACATGCGGCTTCAGGATACCCTGGCCCGAAGGGTAAGCGGAGAGGCGTCCTTGGGGCTGCTGAATGCGCAGGGTACGCTCAGTATTCCGCTGGGTTCCAAGTCGGCCCTGACGGTCAGTGCGCGCCGCACCTACATCAACCTGCTGTACGGAAACTGGCTCAAATATGCCGATTATCCCATGAATTACGGCTTTACCGACGCCAACCTTACCTGGCTGTGGAAGCCCGGCCGGAAAGACCGCGTCTGGGTAGACTTGTTCGGCTCTTTGGACAAGGGAGAATTGAGCGGCGGCATTTTGGAGCAGATCCAGGCGAAGTGGTACAATGCCCTGGGCGCCATACACTGGAACCACTATTTTTCGGAGGCCACCCTCAAGCAAAGCGTTTATGCCACCACCTTC
Organism: uncultured Bacteroidales bacterium; assembly: GCA_946617545.1. Lineage (GTDB taxonomy): Bacteria > Bacteroidota > Bacteroidia > Bacteroidales > UBA932 > Cryptobacteroides. The sequence goes on from CAMOKK010000009.1 coordinate 13,190, forward strand.
GGCCTGAATCCCCGTCTCAATGTGTTCAACATTTATGCGAGGATGGATTCTTACATCCGGGACTATGGCTACAGGGGAAACCTGCAATGGAAGGACTGGGATTTCGGGGCCCATTTCTCCTACTATCACGTGCAGCCGCAGAATCCTTACAGCGAAGGCCACCAGAACGACCGTGCCAACGATGGATCCGTCCCCGTGCAGGATGCCTTCGAGACGGTTCTCAGTGCCTATTACAGCCGCAATCTCGGGTATTACCTGCAAGCCAAGGCCGGCGTGAGCGGAAGCTGGTACCTGAGTCCCGAAAAAAAGAGCTGGTGGGGCCTGAGTCCGGAAGTGAAGCTCATTGCCAACTTCATGGAAGGCGGTAAGCTGGATTTCAGCTACGCCATCAAGCGCCAGAACAATTTCAATCTGGGCATCACGGACACCGGACTTCCCTGCGAGTTCTGGGTGATGGCCGGGGATGTGCAGGCGCCGCAGCTGGCCCACAATTTCTCCCTGGCCTACAACCTCAACTGGCGGGGTATTTCCCTGTCGGCCGAGCTTTACTACAAGATTCTCCGCAACCAGCTGGAATATGTGGGCAGCGCCATGGATTTGTACAACGGAAACTATTCCCTGGAAACCAGCACCCTCAAAGGGAAAGGCCGGGCCTATGGCGCCAATCTGATGATTCAGAAAAGCACCGGCCGGCTGACCGGCTGGGTGAGTTATGCTTTCTCCCGCAGCCTCCGTTCGTTCGACGGCGATTTTGACGGCCGTGAGTTTCCCAGCCGGCACGAGCGCCTGCACGAGCTGGACGTGGTGGCCACCTACGACTTCGGGAAAGTGGACGTGGGCGCCACCTTTGTGGTGGCTTCCGGCACTCCTTACACACGGCCGGACGCCATCTACGTCCTGGGAAGCCGTCTGGTCTGCGAGTATGGAGAGTACAACGCCCACAGGCTGCCGCCCTATTGCAAGCTGGACCTTTCGGTGAACTGGTATTTCCGCCGCACGCCCAAGGGAAAAACGGGCCTGAACTTCTCCTTGTACAATGCCCTGGGGAGCAAGAACGCCTTGGGCTACGGCATCCATATGAATAAGGACCTGTCGGCCTACACCTTCGGCCCTTTCACCCTGAACATGCGCTTCCTTCCCTCCCTTGCCTTCTTCCATACCTTCTGATTATGAAAAAGTCCTTTTATTTTTTGCCGATACTCTTGCTCCTTTCCTCCGCCTGCCGGAAGGAGGAGAGCGTTCCCAGCCCCGTCCTGGTGGTGGAAGGGTGGATTGAAAACGGAGCGGCCCCCGTCGTTATGCTGTCCGAGTCCATCCCGATTGTTGATGAACAGGAAATCACGCCTTCGGACATGCTGGACAGGCTTGCCAAGTGGGCCAAGGTCACGGTAAGCGACGGCAGCCGGACCGAGGTGCTCACCGGCATGACGGACATCGAGTATTTTCCGCCTTATATTTACACCTCGGGGCGCATGAAAGGGGAGGTGGGCAAAAGCTATACCCTTACGGTAGAATACAAAGACTACAAGGCCACGGCTACTACTACCATCCCGGAGCCGGTGCCCATTGACACGGTTTTTGTGCGCCAGGTCAAGGACAGCCTGTGCACCGCTGTCTGTGGCTTTACAGATCCGCTTCCCAAGGGGAACTACTACAAGGTCTTCACCCTTACGGAAGGCGTAGACCGGCACTATCACCCCTCGGCCCTGGCCTTCTCCAGTGATGACCAACTGGAGGGTTATTCGGAAATTTTCCTCTACAGCACACAGCGTCTGATGGACTATATTGACATGCCCAACATCCGCCAGGGGGACAGCCTGTGGGTAAAACTGTGCACCATGGACCGCAAGTCCTTCGAGTACTGGAGCAATTTTGAAATGACCCTGGCCGGAAACATCTACAATACACCCTTTGTCAGGAGCTCCCTTGAGGGCAATGTGGACGGCGCCTCGGGTTACTGGATTGGCTACGGCGTAGAAAAGGAGAAGCTCTTGGACACCTCCAAGTATTCGGGAGAATAAGGCCCGGAGTCCTCTCCCCAATGAGTCGGAGACATGGGCACCAAAAAAGGACCGAACTATCGGTCCTTTTTTGAGTGCCCAGAGCGGGAATCGAACCCGCACGGTATTGCTACCACAGGATTTTGAGTCCAGCGCGTCTACCAATTCCGCCATCCGGGCAGGGATGGACTGCAAAAATACGCCAAATTCGGGGAACTGCCAAATTTTTCCGCTATCTTTGTAGAGATGAAACAGATTCTTTATCTGGGGATGGCGGCCCTGATGGCTTGCACCTGCGCCCCCCGGCAGGAAACGATAACCGGCCGCAGTGAGCCGGACCTGGGCTGGCTTTTCCTTGAAAAAGGCCCCTATACCCTTTCTACCCATGTGGACGCCGCACCCGGCGAAGCCTCCCTGGTGCTGGTAACGGACGTGTCCCTGATGGCCGACAAGCCGGACACCGTGCTCTCCACCACCGTCACCGTAAAGGCCGACAGCACCATCGAGGCTGCCCTGGGCACCTTGGAGCCGGGCTTCTACCAGCTGCGCCTTCGGGACTCCGTGCGCTGGAACATCGGCATAAGGCCGGAAGCTGTTGTGAGCGCCCCCGATGCCCCGAAGGACTTCAAGGCCTTCTGGCAGGAAGCCCTGAAGGAACTGGACCAGGTGCCGTTAGAGCCGGAATATACAAAGGTGGAAGACTTTTCCAACCACCTTCGCACCTGTTACGAGGTGCGTTACGCCTCCTTGGACGGAGCCGTCAGCGGCGGTGTCATCTCCATCCCCAATGCCCCCGGAAAATACCCCGTCTGCATCCAATACATGGGCTACGGGGCCGATTCCTACTATTTTGACCCGTCGGCCAATCCGGAGCGCATAGACTTTCTGGTGAGCGTCCGTGACCAGGGCATCTTCAAAGAGGGGCAGGACCGCTGGATAGACCGCGGCATAGACAGCAAGGAGCACTACTACTACCGGGGCGCCTTCTGCGACGTGAAACGCGCCGTCGATTTTGCCGCCGGCCTGGAAAAGGCCAATCCGGAGCGCATCCTGGCCTGGGGAGAGAGCCAGGGAGGAGCCTTTACCTTTGTATCGGCCGCCTTGGACCCGCGCATCCGCGCTATCGCCGTGTCCGTTCCCTTCCTGGGAGATTACCCGGACTATGCCCGCATCGTTTACTGGCCCGTCCACGAGGTGATGGACCAGGCCGACAAGGACGGCATCTCCCACCAGGACCTCTTTGCCCTGCTGCGCTATTTTGACGTGAAGAACTTTGCCCCGCAGGTAAAATGCCCGGTTTATATGGCTATCGGCCTGCAGGACCCCACCTGCCCGCCGCATACCAACTTTGCCATTTACAACAACCTGGGCACCCGTGACAAACAATACCTCTGCGTTCCCACCTGCGGCCATGCCATGTGGCTGGAGGATGTCTGGGCCGTGGAGAGAGAAGCCTACATGAAAAAATGGCTGGAATAGTCCATCCCAAACTTGTCAATCCGGACGAGGCCAAGGCTCTTTTGGCGAAGGAGCCGGAGCTTGTCGTTGTTTTTGACCGGAACGTGGCCTGGGTCTTGGAAACCCTGCTGGGGGACCTTCCTCCGGCGAAGGCCTGTATCGGCCTGGAAACGTCGGAAGAGAGCAAGACCATGGAGACCGTGCTGGCCCTTGAGCGGCAGCTCCTGCAGGCCGATGCCTCCCGGAACGCCCTCCTGCTGGCCGTGGGCGGCGGCATCACCACCGACCTGGCGGGCTTCACGGCCGCCATCTACAAACGCGGCATCCGCTATGCCAACCTGCCCACCACGCTTTTGTCGCAAGTGGACGCGGCCATCGGCGGAAAAACCGGCGTAAACCTGGACGGCTACAAAAACATGCTGGGAGCCTTCTGCATGCCGGAATTCACCCTCCTTTGCCCGGAGGTGCTGCGAACCCTCCCGGAGCGCGAATTCAGGGCCGGAGAGGCCGAAATGCTCAAAACCTTCCTTATCGGAGATGCGGAGGCCTATTCCCGGGCACTCTCCGGCGTCACGCCCCAGCTGCTGCGGCGGGCCGCCTCCATTAAGGCCGATATCGTGTCCCGAGACCCCTACGAGCGGGGAGAGCGGGCGCTTTTGAACCTGGGCCATACCTTCGGCCATGCCATCGAGCACCTCTCGCAGGAGAGGGGAGACGACATTCACCATGGGGAGGCGGTGGCCATGGGCATTATCCTGGCCGCCCGGCTCTCGGAGCGCACGGGCCTGGCCGCCGAAGGCCTGGCGGAGAGGCTGAAGGCCGATTTTGAAGCCCTGGGCCTTCCGGTGCAGAGCCCCTATCCGCCCCGGGCGCTGGGGGAGGCCATGTGCAAAGACAAGAAGGCCGCCGGCGGCCGGGTGAAATTCATTCTTCTGAAGGCGCCGGGAGAACCTGTCATTCAAGAACTTACCGTAAACGAGGCCATAGATGATCTGCGTTAGCATACAGAATAAAGAACTGCCGGAAATCCTGGAACTGTTGGAGACCGTGGAGATGGCGGAAATCCGCCTGGACCGCTGCGCTCTGGACGACGAGCAGATAGAGCAGCTGTTCGAAGATTCGGACGTGCCGCTCATTGCCACCTGCCGCCTGAGCGAGGAGTCCCAGGCCCCGGAAATCCTGGAGAAAGCCATCCGGGCCGGCGCCAAGTATGCCGACCTGGAGATGGAAGCCCCCGCCGCCGTGGGCCGCCGAATCCGCGAGGCCTGCCGCTCCTGCGGCACCGTGCTCATCCGTTCCTACCACAATTTCACGGACACCCCGCCGCTGCCGGTGCTGCAGTCCATTCTGGAACGCGCCCGCAGCTTTGGCGGCGAAGTGGTAAAAATAGTGACCACAGCCACCTCCAAGGCCGATAATGAGACGCTGAAGGCGCTGTATGGCAGCGCCGCCCCCGGCACCCTGATAGCCTTTGCCATGGGAGAGGAAGGGCGCGAATCCCGGATGGAAGCCCTGCGGCAGGGCGCCCCCTTCACCTACGCCTGCGTGAGCGAGGAAGAGGCCACCGCCTCCGGCCAGTGGAAAGCTTCGGAAATGGCACAGGCCCTCTATGGCAACTTCCGTTTTGTCAAGGCTTCCGGGCTGCCGATGCCCTCTTCCAAGAGCTTTGCCCAGCGGGCCGTCATTGCCGCCGCCTTGGCACAGGGCACTTCCCGCTTGAGCGGCTATTCGCCCTGCGGAGACAACGAGAGCGCACTGGCCGTGGCCCGGGCCTTGGGCGCAAAAGTAAAAATAGACGGACAAACGCTTGAAATAGAAGGTATTGGTGCAGAGCCAGGCTGCCTGAAGCTACCTGAACTGCACACTGGAGAGTCCGGCCTGCTCACCCGCCTGATGGTGCCGCTGCTCTCTGTCCTGAACCGGGAGCCGGTGCGCGTGACGGGAGAAAAAACCCTTTTGGGCAGGCCCCTGACGGGAGCCCACGACATCATGGCCGCCTATGGCGTACGCCTGTATCCGGAACAGACCGGTGCCCGCCGCGACGACTGCTACCTGCCCCTCAAAGTGGCCGGGCCCCTGATTCCCGGCCGGGCCGACGTTTCCGGCAAAGGCGGCTCCCAGCTCCTTTCCGGCCTCCTTGCTGCCCTGCCGCTGGCCGAAGGGAAATCGGCCCTGTATGTGCAGGAGCCGCGGAGCATCCCCTACCTTTTCATTACGGTGGACGTGCTCAAGAAATTCGGCATCCGGATGGGCTCGGAGATGGAAGGCGGGCCGGAGTTCATGGAAACGCAGGACTGGAGCCTCTGCACCGGCGTGAACTTTTTCATAAAGGGCGGCCAGCGTTATCAGGCGGCTCATTTTTCCATCGAGGCCGACTGGTCCGGCGCGGCACCCTTCCTGGTGGCCGGCGCCCTCTTCGGAGAGGTGGAGGTGGAGGGCCTGGACACCGAGAGCCTTCAGGCCGATATTTCCATCATGGACATCCTTATCCAGGCCGGAGCCTGCATGTCCCAGACAGACAGTCCTACGGGCGCCATCCACGTGCAGAGGGCCCCGCTGAGTCCCTTCCGCACAGACCTGAACAACTGCCCCGACCTCTTCCCCATGGTGGCCGTGCTGGCGGCTTTCTGCCCCGGCGAGAGCCACATTCTGGGCGTGGAGCGGCTCCGCCACAAGGAAACGGACCGCGCCGCCGCCATCGAGCAGGCCCTTCGGCAGATGGGAGTTCCCGTGAGCGTGGAAGAAGACGAGATGGTGGTGGAAGGCATGGGCCTCACGCAGCGCCTGGCTACCGGCCGTCTTCTGAAAGGCGGAAAGTTTGCCTCTCACTCCGACCACCGCATGGTCATGGCCCTGAAAGTGGCCGCCTTGGGGGCCGACAGCCCCGTAGAAATAGACGACGTTGGCTGCGTGGCCAAGTCTTTCCCTGATTTTAATGAACTGTTTGACAAACTATGAACACTTTTGGCAATAAATTCAGAGTCAGTATTTTCGGTGAATCCCACGGGCCCCGCATCGGGGTGACGCTGGACGGCGTGCTGCCCGGCATTCCGCTCACCGAGGCCGATTTTACGGCCGATTTGGCCCGTCGCAAGGCCGGTGCTCCGGGCACGACGCCCCGCGTGGAAAACGACCTCCCGGAAATTGTTTCCGGCGTGTACGAGGGCCGCACCACCGGCGCCCCGCTCACCATCCTGTTCAAGAACGAAAACACCCGCAGCCAGGACTACGAGCAGTTCCGGAAGCATCCCCGTCCCGGCCAGGCCGATTTCACCGC
>CAMOKK010000010.1 GCA_946617545.1 uncultured Bacteroidales bacterium
AAATGGCGGGGAAGTACAATATCCAGATTGAATGCTGGTTCCCGCTCGGCGGCCGTGACAGCAAGGGTGAAATCCTCCGCGACCCTGTTATCAATGAAATCGCCAAGGCACACGGCAAATCGGCCGCCCAGGTCATCATCCGCTGGCACATCCATCACAAACAGGTCCAGGTTCTCATCTGCGTTGCCGGCCGCGGCTGGTACCAGGAATGGGGCAAACCGGCCGTACAGCTTCTTCCAGGAACCATTATAGAGATTCCGGAGGGCGTCAAACACTGGCACGGCGCCGCCTCCGACAGCTGGATGCAGCACCTCACCCTCCACAAGGATGTCCAGCCCGGCGCCTCCAACGAATGGCTGGAACCCGTCACCGACGAAAAGTCGTAATACTTACGAATGAGGTCTCCTGGGGCCGGCATTAAAACAAAAGCTCAGAGGTAATGCCGCCGAAGCTCTTCGGGAAACTTTTCTATCGCATAGCGCAGCATGGTGCGGGGCATGACGCGGTGCCGATGGTCCAGAAAAGCGCAAAGCCTGTCAAAATCACGCTTGCCGGCTTCCCGCAGCAGCCATCCGGTCGCTTTCTGGATAAGGTCATGCCGATGGTGCAAAAGAATGTCGGCAATGGCAAAAGTGTCATCCACTTGCCCGTGCCGGACGAATGTCATCGTGGAAACTATGCCGATACGCTGCTCCCAGATGGTTTTTCCGTTTTGGGCCAGCTCGTAAAGCAGCCCCCTGTCCTTGTCCAGCAGCCACGTTCCCAGCAAGTGATAACAAGAGAGGTCCACCAAATCCCAGTTGTTGATACGCTCCGTGTGGCCCAGGTAAAAATCCACGCAACGCTCTTGCAGCGCAGGATTCCGTTTGGCATGGGAAAAAATTTCGACCAGCGTCAGGAGCGCCGCCAGCCGCACTTCATGATATTCGTTGCCGATACACAGCTCCAGCTCGGAGAAACTGGTCTGCTTCCAGCAATCCCGTACCACCGAGCGCGTCACCGGCACCTTGATTCCCAGAAACCGGTCCCCTTCGCCGTATTCCCCCGCCCCGGTTTTGAAAAAACGCGAAAGCCCGGCCACCTGCGACGCATCGGCACGGGAAAGCATCTCTGTCAGAAGCAAACAATCAGCACTATGTGACTTTATAACATGATCCATTCCGTTTGTGTGTACAAATGTATCTTCTTATCTGAATTTTTTGCAGAATCTTACAGTTTTTTCAGATACAAAAATACAAAAAAATCGGCCGATCTCATTCCGGGCAATTCTCACAATAAGCGAATACGGTTTTTACCAGAAGGACTACGATGCCGATATACAGGCTGACGGAAAGATTTATGCCCACAAAGATAGGCCAAGCTTGAGTCAAGACACTGCGCAAGGAAAATAAAGAAAGATTCGAGTAATTAGGAATAAATGCGTATATTTGCAGGATAATAACGTGAAAATGAAACCTATTACCACCATTGTTCCCGTCCAGGACAAGAAAATGCTCAAGGCTTTTATCCACTTTCCCCTGGACCTTTACAAAGATTGTGAAAACTGGGTTCCTCCCTTCGAGGACGACGAATTCAAGTCCCTGGGAGACCAGAATCCTTCCTTGGATTTCTGTGAAAGGGAACTCTATCTGGCTTATCAGGACAATCAGATTGTGGGGCGCGTAGCCGCCATCATCAACCACAAGGCCGACAAGAAATTCGGCGAGATTACCGTCCGTTTCGGATGGATAGACTTCATTGAAGACTTCGAGGTGGCCCAGGCTCTCATCAAGGCCGTCATGGTCTGGGGCGCCAAACGGGGTGCTACGCATATCAAGGGCCCCCTGGGCTTTACGGACATGGACCGCGAGGGCTTGCTGGTAGAGGGCTTCGAGCGCGAAAGCCCCTTTACGGTCATCTATAACTATGCCTACTATCCGGAGTACCTGGAGCGGATGGGCTTCACCAAAGATGCCGACTGGACCCAGCGCTACATGGACTTTGACGGCACCCTGCCGTCCATGTACCAATATACAGACCTGGTGGAAAAACGCTTCGGCGTGCATATTTACCGCGCAAAGAACATCAAGCAGATGATTCGCCGGGGCCGGGAAATGTTCCATGTGCTCAATGCCGCCTTCGACCCCCTCTACGAGTACACCAAGCTCTCCGAGGAGCAGATAGAGAACTATGTGAAGCAGTATGCTCCCGTCATGAACAAAGACCTGGTGGCCTTTGTGGTGAACGACAAGGACCAGCTGGTTGCCTTCCTGGTAACCATGCCGCATATCAGCTCCGGCGTACGGAAGGCCAAGGGACGCATCTTCCCCTTCGGCTGGATGCACATCCTTCCCCAGCTCAATGCCAGGAAGAACCACGTCACGGAAGGCCTTCTGATTGGCGTTCTGCCAGAGTACCAGGCCAAAGGCGCGGTCCTTCTGATGCTCAAGTACCTGCACGAAAATTACATCCGCCTGGGAATCAAGCGGATGTTAATGAACCCGCAGCTGGAAGACAACCATAAGGTGCAGACTCTCTTTGGAGACTACAACCCGCAGCCGTATCAACGCCGCCGCAGTTATGTAAGGGAACTCAGGGCCGAAGAGCTCTAAGAAAGAGCCTTCAGCACCGCATCGCATACCTCCCCGACGGTTTTGGGCATTTCCACACCGTCGGGGAATTTCATTCCGAACTTTTCTTCCGTGGCCAGGGCCAGCAGGAGCATGGACAGGGAGTCCACGCCCAGCCCGCGGGAAAGGTCCGTTTCATAGCTTACGCCCGTCAGGTCCGTAGCGGGCCGAATCACCGAAAGAACCTCCTTGAGGCCGTTCAGCACGTCTTCCCGGCTCATCATATACGGGACACTTTCATGCTGCCGGTGCGCTTGAAGTCCTCCGTGCGCACGGTCACTTTGCGGATATGATGGGTGGTGGGAAGGGTGGCGTTCACCTTGTCCACCAGGGCGTTCATATAGGACACCACTTCTTCCCAAGGCTTGCCGTCGAAGGCGGGCATGAAGGGCAGAATCTCGATGGCAATCACGTTGTTGCCTTCCAGCTGGTCTTCCTTCACCATGGCGTCGCGGACGCAAGGATCGGCATAGAAGGGCTCTTCCAGGCTTTCCGGGCTCACGTTTTCACCGTTGGAAAGCACAATGACGTTCTTGATGCGGCCGGTAATATAGAGGAAACCGTCCTCGTCAAAGCGGCAGAGGTCTCCGGTTCGCAGCCAGCCGTCCTCCGTAAGGGCCTCGGCGGTGCGCTCGGGGTCTTTGTAGTAACCGGAGAACACGTTGTCGCCCTTTATCCACAGCTCGCCGTCCACCAGTTTGGTTTCCTGACCGGGATATACGCGGCCGATGGAATGGGGATTGGGCAGCGGGTCCTTGTTGGCCGATGTCAGGTTGGCGCCTTCCGTGAGGCCGTAGCCGAAGCAGAACCTGACGCCCAGCTTGGTGAAGATGTCCACCAGGCGCGGCGGCACGTTGGCGGCGCCGGCGATAATCAGGCGCAGGCTTCCGCCCAGGAACTGGGGACCGTACATTTTCACCAGGCCGGCGAGGATGTCGCAGATGCCGGGCACAATGACCAGGACAGTGGGCTTGATGGCGGAAAGCTGGCCCACGGCGGCTTTCATGTCTTCACAGGTAAAGATGAGGTTACCGGTATAGAAGCAGCCCATGGTGCCGGCAATGAGGCCGAAAACGTGGCTGAAGGGCAGCAGGGCCAGGTAGCGGTCCTGGCCAATCACCGGGCCCGGCCGGTAGGTGGCGTTGAAGTTGCCGCGCATGAGGGCACGGTGGCTCAGGACGGCACCCTTGGGGGCGCCGGTGGTACCGCCCGTGAAGAAGAGGGCGGCCGTGCTCTCGGGGTCCACCGGGGTGGAAGGTACGCCCGTATCGGCAATGGAGGCGGCGGGGCACACCTTTACGCCCTGCAGTTTGCCGGTGAGCGGCATAAATTCCTCGCGTACAAAGAGGGCGGCCATGTCAAATTTCATGCAGGAGCCCACCAGGGCCATCTCCGGCAAGCCGGCGGGGATGTTCATGGCCACATATCCGGCCGATGTAATGGCCAGGAACAGCTCGATGGCATCCAGGCTGTTGCGGTCGAAAATGCCGATATGGGCACCCTTGGGAAGGCCCAGTCCTTCGATGAAGGCGCGACGGCGGGCCACCCTTTCGCCCAGTTCCCGGTACGTATAGACCTTTCCCCGGTGCGAAACGGCCGGGTTGGAGGCATACTCGGCGGTAAACCAGTCCACAAACTGGGACATGGTGGGTAAATACTTTAGGCGGCTCAGCTCCTCGGGAGTGAGCATGGACTCGAAGTACTCTTTACTTGTAATCATAAATTAAGGTTTAAGTTTATTTAAGGATAATTTTTTCTATCTGTAACATGAGCCGGTAGCGGTCCCAGTCGGCCCGGTTGGCGAAAACCAGGAGCAGCGCGTCCTGCTCCGGGTAGCGGGCGGCCAGAATCTTGAAGCCGCCGTTGTCTCCGGTATGGTAAATGCGCCTGGGCCCTCCGTCATGGGCCGATTCGATGAACCAGCCGTATCCGTACCAGGTGTGAGGCCGGTTCTGATACAGGCTCCAGGGGCTGTCTGAAACCTGTATATGCGGAGTCATGGCCTCTTGAAGGAGTTCATTTGAAAGGACACTCCCCTTCCTCAAGGCATTCTCCCACTGGACGAATTCATGGGTGGAGGTATAGATGCCGCCGTCGGGCCGGGTGGCGAAGAAGGTCTCTTCACCATAGTCATATTCGTACCATGCATGCGGGCCTTTGGGCCTTTCCCCCGCCGTCCTTTCTTCCGGCATGTCGGAAACATCGGCATATTCATAGCCGTGCGCGGCCTGAGGGTCCTGCGCATCACGGTCAAAATAGACGGTTCGCTCCATCCCGGAGGGAGCAAAAATATGCTCCCGGACATACTCGGGGAAAGATTGCCCGCTCACTTTTTCTACCAGTTGCCCCAGCAGGACGAAGGTGGGATTCATGTATTCATAACTGCTTCCGGGAGCGAAGTTCCGGTGATCCAGCGCCTTGAGGTATTCCGTGGCCAGGGCCTCGTCTCCCTCTATTTTCTCTTCCCGGCTTAGATAGCCGCGCTCGTCCGGGATGCCGGAGGAATGGGAAAGCAGATGCTTCAGCTGGATTTCCTTCCAGATGTCACTCTCAAATTCCGGGAAATATTTGCTCACAGGGTCTTCCAAGGATATTTTTCCCTCCTCTACCAGTTGGAGCACGGCCACCGCGGTGAACTGTTTGGAAACGGAGGCAATGTTGAAAGCGGTGTTCCCGTCGATGGGGGCGCCGGTTTCCAGGTTGGCCAGACCATATCCCTTGTCAAAAACCACCTGCTTCCCTTTCAGTACCAGCACGGCGGCACCGGGTTCATCGGCAGGGAAAACCGGCTTGAGCAGCCGGTCCATCTCACGCTCAAGGGAAGGAGCGCAGGAAACGGCCACAAGGGCGCTTATGAGGACAATTCGTTTCATTTTATGCAGGGTCTACATCTATGATTATATGGCCGGTATACTTTCGGGCTTTCTCAAAGGAAGCTACCGTGGCGGCCATCTTTTGTTTTCTATCCGTCAAGGCCCTGTCCCGGGGGAAAAGGAGCCGGATTTCATCCTTGTAGGCTTCCATGGGAATGCCCAGGGGCTTGAGCTGCGCCAGCAGCTCCCGCGAAAGGTATTCCCTTCTCTTTTCGTTGCTGTCTTTAAGCAGCAGCTTGACCAGGCGCGTATAGGGCGGATAATGGCAGAAGCGGCGCTCCTCCAGCAGGCGGGAGAGGAAATCTCCGCCTTCCACCAAGGCCGAGAACACCGGATGAGCGGGTTCCCGGGTCTGAATCACGAAGCGGCGGCCCGGATGGCGGAAGCGCCCCAGCAGCTGGAAGGCCCTTTCATCGGCCCGGAAATCCTGACGCGAGAGAATGCCGTCGGCAGCAACCAAGGCAACCAGTCCTATTCTGTCGCTTTCGAATCCTCTGGTGGTGAAGGTATTACCCACCATGATATCAAATTCTCCTTCGGTAAAGGCGCGGATGGTCTGGGCCTGGTCTTCGGCCGTCCCGTCCAGCAGGCCTATGCGGGCCTGAGGGTACAACTCCTGCACTTCCGCTTCCAGCTTCCGGCCTTCTTCAAAAGTACGTTTGGGCCCAACCAGCAGCACCTGCTGCCCGGCGTCCATCGTCTCTTTGATATGGGCAAGCAATTTCAGGGACAGGCTGCCCACCATTCCTTTTTTCCTATACTCTGCACCCGTATCAATGATTTCCCAGTCTTCCTTGCCCCGGGAAACCGGGTCTTCCTTCAGGCCAACCCGGATAAACCGGCCATTCTGTGCATTGTAGACAGATTCCAAAGAAGGGGAGGAACTGGAAAGAAGCACGCCCGCCTTGTGAATGGAAGCCAGCATGATGGCACTCTCCCGGGCATGATAGCGCGGAGCCGGGGAATCCTGTTTGTAGGAAGGGTCCTGCTCCTCGTCCACTATCACCAGTCCCAAACTGCGGAACGGGAGAAAAAGGGCGCTTCGGGTTCCCAGAATCAGCTGGGGCTCCCCTGTCCTAATCTGCTGCTCCACCAGCTTGCGCCGGGCCGGCGAGAGCCCGCTGTGGTACTTGAGCGTACAGGGATAGTTCTCCGCGAGGGCAATTTCCGGCACCAGGACAAGGACGCTTTTCCCTGCTGCGAGGCTTTCCTCCGCCAGTTTCAGATAAATCTCTCTCTTCTGTAAGGCCGATATTCCCGTCAGAAGAACGGGCTTGCCGCCCTGAAGGCCCTCACGGATGGAAGGAAGGAGGCTCTCCCCCACCTTGTCAGGCATGGGAGAAGGCAGTTCCATGCGTTCTGCCGCACTAAGCCGGGAGCCGTGGTTTTTCATGGAAGGATAGGCGGCTTTATAGACTTCGCCAATGGTGCACAGATAGTATCGGGAAAGGGTTTTCCAAAAAAGAATTTCCTGCTCCGAGATGGCCGGCAGCTTGTCTTCCACCCCTTCCACAGGCTGGATTTTTTCCGGGGGCAGACCGGGCCGTACGCCCGTTCCGCTGACACAGGCCACATAAAATGCCCCGGCAAACAGGACCCGGACACGGTCACCCACCTTTACTTGCATCCCCTCCGGAATACGGTAATAAGGTTCCCACTCCAGTTTGAGCGGTAAAATGACCTGTATGAAACACGGCTCTGCCATAAAATCTTTCAAAGGTACGAAATTATTCCTGCAAATCAAATGTGGAACTTTGTGGAACAATTGTTGGGGATGCCGTTTTTTTTGCCTACTTTTGTAAACTTTAAAGAAGAGAAACAAAAAGAGTTTTATGGGAAAAATCATTGCGATAGCCAATCAGAAGGGTGGTGTGGGCAAAACCACCACGGCCATCAACCTGGCCGCCTCGCTGGCTGCCCTGGAGAAGAATGTCCTGGTAATAGACGCAGACCCTCAGGCCAATACCACTTCCGGCCTCAATTTCGACCCGGAGAACGAGCAGCACCGCACGCTCTATGAGATTCTCATCGGCAAAATTGCCGCTTCGGACGCCCTCATCCAGACAGAGCTTCCCAAATTGCACATGATTCCCTCCCACATCAACCTGGTGGGTGCAGAAATCGAGCTGCTGGAAACTCCGGACCGCGAATCCATCCTCAAGAAGGCCCTGGCCCCCCTCAAAGACCAGTATGACTATATTATTATAGACTGCTCCCCTTCCCTGGGGCTCATAACCGTGAACTGCCTTACCGCAGCGGATTCCGTCATGATTCCCGTGCAGCCGGAGTTCTTTGCCCTGGAAGGCCTGGCCAAACTGATTCAGACCATCCGCCTGGTGCAGAACGGAATCAACCCCTCCCTTACCATCGAGGGCTTTGTGGTTACCATGTACGACGGCCGCACCAAGGTACACAACCAGGTGGTGGCCCAGCTCCGGGACCACTTCAAGGACATGGTGTTCAATACCGTCATCCAGCGCAGCATCCGCCTGAGCGAGGCGCCCAGCTACGGAAAGCCCATCATCCTGTACGACGTGATGAACAACGGCACCTCCAATTACCTCAATCTGGCAAAAGAAGTTTTAGACAAGAATAAAGATGGCGAATAATGCGTCCCGCCTGGGAAAGGGCCTGGGTGCCCTCCTGGGAGGAGAAGACCTCTCCGAGCTCCGCAAACCCGTAGGATATATCAACAAACAGGTGGTCACCGAGACCGTCCAACCCCAGGACACCTCGGATGTGCTCCGCATCCCCGTGGGCCTCATAGAGCCCAACCCCTACCAGCCCAGAATGAGCTTTGATGCCGATGCCATGCAGGAGCTCTCGGAGTCCATCCGCACCTTCGGCCTCATCCAGCCCATCACGGTGCGCCGCAAGGGAGAGAAATACCAGATTATCAGCGGTGAGCGCCGGTACCGCGCCTCCATCATGGCCGGCATGGAAATGGTTCCCGCCTATATCCGTGACGCTTCCGAGCAGGGCATGCTGGAGATGGCCATCGTGGAGAATATCCAGCGGGAAAACCTGGACCCTATCGAGGTGGCCATGAGTTATCAGCGCCTGATGGAGGAGTGCAATCTCACCCAGGAGCAGATGGCCGACCGCGTGGGCAAGAAAAGGGCTTCCGTAGCCAATCAGCTTCGTCTGCTGAAACTGCCCGCCAAGGTCCAGCACGACCTCAAGGTGGGCCTTCTGAGCGTGGGACATGCCAAGGTGCTGCTGGGCGTGGAAGACCCTGTGGCCCAGGAAATGCTCTGTGACCTCATTGTCAAGGGCGGCCTGTCCGTGCGCCAGCTGGAAGAGAAAATCAAGTCCTTGGACAAGAAGCCGGCTGCTCCCAAGGAAGACCCCGGCGCCCTTCCGGAAATGTACTACAAGCTTCTGGAAAACGTGGGCAAGTACTTCGGGGACAATCTCTCTCTCCGCCGCAGCCGGGAAGGAAAGGGCACCCTTACCATCAAGTTTGAATCCGATGCCCAGATGGAGCAGTTCCTCCGCGCCCTGGAGCAGAGATGAGTCTGAGAAAACTCATAGCGCTGGCGGCGGGGTGCATGTTTTTTATGCTGCCCCTTCAGGCGCAATACAGAGACGACCAATTCAAACGGGACGCCTTTACCCAAACCTATGCCGACACCACGGATAAAGCCAAGACGGACACCAGTTCCCTTTTCAGTTTCCGGGAGTTTTTCGGCGGGCTGGCCCATAAGAACACGGCTTCGCTCAAAAACTTGTCCATCGGCTCGGCCGTTTTCATCGGCGGCAACCAGATTTACCACAAACAGTACTGGAAGCTGCCCATCATCTATGGCGGAATCGGGGCCGGCATCTATGGCGGCATCCGCTTCAACCAGCTGTACAAGACCACCCAGGACACCAAATACAAGACCTACAGTACCCTTTCTTATATAGGGGCCGGTTTGGTCTGGTGGGGTTCCATCATGGATGGCGTGGTCTGCTACAAGGGAAACCGGAAACCGGATCCGGGCAAGGCCACGGTTTACTCCCTTCTGCTGCCCGGCCTGGGCCAGATTTATAACGGCGAGTTCTGGAAAGTGCCCATCTACTGGGGCCTGATGGCCGCCAGCGTCCACTTCATCATAGACAACCAGACCCAGTATATGCGCTGGAAATGGACGTACGACCAGGCCACCAATACCTTGGAAGGCATGTCCTCCCCTCCCCAGAGCGCAGAGAATGCCAAGTACTACCGGGATTCCTTCCGGCGTTACAGGGATTATTCCGTCCTGGCGCTGGCCATTTCCTATCTGCTTCAAGTCATTGACGCCAACGTATTTGCCTACATGCAGGACTTCGAGCTCACGGACGACATCAGCATGAAGGTGCAGCCCTCCGTCCAGCCTCTTGACAGTTATGCCATGGCACCCCCGGCGGTGGGACTCTCCGTCGGCCTTAAGTTTTAAATTATGAAAAAAATCATCCTCATAAGCCTTTCCTTCCTTCTTTTCTTTCTTCCGGCCGATGCCCAGCGCAAGAGCCGCAAGCAGCTTGAAGCGGAGAATGAGCAGCTAAACAAACGCATTGCCGCCTTGGAGGCCGAAGTGGCCGCTTACAAGGCGGACGCCGTAGACCGGGAATACATAGAGGAAGAGCTGTCCGGAGAGAACGAGAACAAAGTGTCGGCCGGTCTGGAGGACTATACGTCTGAAAGCACGGACACCCTCCTGAGCCAGTGGTACATGCACAGGCAGTCGCGCATCCCGGGCCGGGAGCAGTACAATATGGATTCGGTGGTGTTCTCCACCGATGTTCCCGACAGCGTCCTGATGCGCCGCCTGGAGCAGATGAACTCCTTCATCACCCTTCCCTTCAACGAGACGGTGAAAAACTACATGGTGCTGTATTCGGAGAAGATGCCCACCAAGATGTCAGAGATGATGGGCCTCTCGCAGTACTATTTCCCGCTCATTGAGGAAACCTTCCGCCGCTACGACATTCCCCTGGAACTCAAGTATGTAGCCATCATAGAAAGCGCCTTCAACCCCCGGGCCGAATCCCGCGTGGGCGCCAAGGGCATGTGGCAGTTCATGTACCGCACGGCCCTCAGCTACGGCCTCCGGATAGATTCCTATGCCGACGAGCGCATGGACCCCATAGCGTCCATGGATGCGGCCGCCCGCTATTTCAAGGATGCCTACCGTATCTTCGGAGACTGGTCCCTGGCTATCTCGTCCTACAACTGCGGTTCCGGCAACGTGAACAAGGCCATCAGGCGGGCCGGCGGCCGGAGAGATTTCTGGAGCATTTACGAGTACCTTCCCCGCGAAACACGCGGCTACGTGCCGGCCATGGTGGGGGCCATGTATGCCTTCCGCTATGCCAATGAATACGGCCTCACCCCTGCTCCCACGGCCATCCCCTCCTATGTAGACACCTTCCACGTGCACAAGAACCTGCATTTCCGCCAAATCAGCGAGGTGCTGGGTATTCCCTTGGACGACGTGCGGGACCTCAATCCCATGTACTACAAGGACATCGTTCCCGGTGCCCATTCCGACGAAGTAATCCGCCTTCCCTTCAACTACACATCGGCCTTCATTGATATGCAGGACAGCATTTACCGCTATAAGGCCGATGTCCTCTTTGCCACCAGCATCGAAGACGGGCGGGAGTCCGTGAACGGAAAGAAGGTGGCAACTCCGCGCCCCTCCGAAAGCGGAAGGGCGAAGTGGGTCTATTACCGCGTCAAATCCGGGGACAACCTGGGCAAGATTGCCCGCAGAAACCACACCACCGTGCGCCAGCTCAAGAGCTGGAACAATCTGAGGAGTGACCGGATTGCCGTGGGGCAGCGCCTGAAAGTGGGAAAACGCTAATCAGAACTTGTCCATAGCGGAGAAAATCCTCTCCCGCACCTGTTCGATGGTGCCAACACCGTCAATTTCGCTGTATTTGCCGGCCTTCTTGTAGAACGCAATCAGGGGTTCCGTCTTGTCGTGATATGTCTTGATGCGGTTTTCCACCACTTCGGGACGGGCGTCGTCGGCCCTTCCTTCTATTTGGGCCCGATGGGCAATCCGCTCATGGATGAGGGCGTCGGGAATCATGATGGAAACGCAGGCCGTCACCTGCTCGCCTCTCTTCGCCAGGATAGCATCCAAGGCCTCCGCCTGGGCCAAGGTGCGCGGGAAGCCGTCCAAAAGGAAGCCCTTCACACCCTTGACAGACTGGAATTTGTCTTCTATCATGCCTTCCACCACGGAGTCCGGGACCAGGTTGCCGGCCTCTATGAGTGCTTTGGCCTGAAGCCCCAGGGGCGTTCCGGCGGCAATTTCGCTGCGGAGGAGTTCTCCGGTAGAAAGGTGGCAAAGGTTGAAGCGCTCCACCATAGCGCCGGCCTGGGTGCCCTTACCGGCACCGGGAGGACCAAATAGCACGAAAAATTTCATATTATTCGTCCAAAACGTAAATGTCCTTGATATTGCGGCCCAGCTCGTCATAATCCAGGCCGAAGCCCACGATGAAACGGTTGGGAATCTCCATGGCCACATAATCCAGCTTGACGTCCTTCTTGTACACCTCTTTCTTCAGCAGCATGGTGCACACGCGGGCGTCCTTCACCTTCCGCTCCTTCAGGAGCTGCGACATGGCCACAATGGTATTGCCGGTATCTACGATGTCTTCCACTATAATGACCCGCTTCCCTTCCAAATGGGCCGGCAGCGGCACTTCCGTTTTTACCACCCCGGTAGACTGGGTTCCCTCATAGGAAGAAAGCTTGCAGGCTTTCAGTTCCAGCGGGAAATGCACGCGCTTGAGAAGCTCGGCCGCAAAGATAACGGCACCGTTCAGCGTGCACAGAAGGATGACAGGGTCTTCATCGGTGGCCTGGGCATAATCTTGATTGAGCCGCTCTGCCACAGCATCGATGGCCTTTTCAATTTGCTCGTTGGGGATAAAGAGTTTGAAGGTTTTGTCGTGAAGCTTGACTTTGTTTTCCATCGATTCTTGATTATATTTTGCTGCAAAATTAGTAAAAAACATACAAAAATCATGTGAAACAACACAATTTATCTTACGATTCTGTGAATTCCGCTTCTGTCTGTTTAACTTGCGGCCATGAGAAAATGGATTCTGGCATTTCTGATGGCATTTTTACCGGCCTTTTCCCGGGCACAGGAAGAGTCGGTGCTCCGGGCGGCTCTCTTCCTGTCCGGAGCGTCTTCCGAGGAAGAGGTAGACCAGGAGTGGGTCTGGCGTCTGGAAACTGCCGGGAAGGTGAAAATCAATTCCGCCCGGCTCCGTCCCGGCCTGCTGACAGATTTCCAGATAGCTTCGATTGGCCGATACAGGGCCTCCTACGGAGACATCCTATCCTGGGAGGAACTGGCCCTGGTAGACGGTTTTGACCGGGAAACGGTGCGTGTCCTCCGGCCTTTCCTTTCGCTGGAATCGCGCCGGCTTCCCGGAGCCACGGATACGGTAAAAGTCCGCTCGGAGGCCATTCTGCGGGGTACGCTCAAAAATTTCGGCATCAAGGCCAAAACAGGCACGGATACATGGAGGGTGGGAGGAGCCTGGCGTGCGCCGGACTGGACGGCCCACGCAGAGTGGTCCGGCGGGCCGGTGCGCCTCATCATAGGAGACTTCAATGCCCGTTACTCAGAAGGCCTGTGCTTCTGGAGCGGCTTCTCCATGGAAAGCCTGAGCACGGTAGACGCCTTTTTCAAGCGCCCCACCGGCCTCTCCCCCGTGTGGTCCTATTCCTCGACCGATGTGCACAGGGGCTTGGCGGCAGAATACGAGGGGGCCGGCTGGCGAGTCTCCGCCTTCGGGACGCTCAAAAAAGTCTTCGGCCTTCATGGTGAATATCTGGGCCGATTGGGCCAGGCAAGCGTTACGGCGGGCTGGTCGCAGGCCGATGGCTGGAGCGCTTCCATGGCCGGCAGAATGAATCTTCGGGGCTGGGATTTGGGGGCCGAGGCCGCTTTCCGACACGGTTCCCCTGCCGGAAAGGCTTCCTTGCGGAGCAGGGCCGGAGAAAACGGAAAATGGGCCCTCCAACTTCGGATTATCCCCAGCCGCTTCAGCGGAAAGAAGAACGGAGAATATGCCTTGGCGGGCGGCTATTCCCTCAAAAGCGGCCGATGGGTGCAGCTGGCCGGTCAAAGCGGCTTCGGAAGTTCTGTTCCTGCCTGGGATCTGTCTTTGACGGTGGACGCTTCCCTGCTGCCCCGCCCCGGAGTGGACCCCCGCCGTCATCAGCTGCGGGCTTATCTGACGGGCAGCTGGCAGTTTGCATCGGCCTGGAAGGGGGAAATCCGGGTGACGGAGCGATACCGTAATTACGAGCCCTCCCGTCTCTCGCTCAGAGGAAGCATCCAGTTTTCCAGCGGTCCCTGGCTTTCCGTTCTCCGCGCCGAGGGCGTTCATTGTAAAGACTGGGGCTGCCTCTGCTATTTGGAAGGAGGATATAAAGGCACTTCCCTTCAGGCCTATCTGCGTTTCAGCGGCTTTTCTATCGCGAACTGGGACGACCGCATCTATGTTTATGAACGGGATGCGCCGGGGAATTTCTCCGTTCCGGCCTATTCCGGAAAAGGAATTTCCCTGCAGGGAATGGCAGGATACAAACTTCGCCTGGGCAAATGGACTTTGAAAGCCTATTTGCGGGGCGGGTACATGATAAGGGTGCAGAAAGAACCGTCTCCTACGCTGGCCGTGCAGTTACAGGTTCAAAGATAGAGAATTATTCCTTGAAAATGTGTATATTTGTAGGTTTTAATAAACGAACGCTTATGCACAGAATCTTTCTGCCCGTATATCATTTCTTCAAAGACCGTAAGGCCCTGTTGTATACCCTTTTGATAGCCTCCACGGCTGTCTTCGCCTGGTTCGGTTCCAAGATTCAGCTGGAAGAGGACATTGTCAAGCTCCTTCCCCGCTCCTCCACCTCCAACGAGCTGGCATTCAGCGATATCGGCCTTATAGACAAAATCTTTGTCCAGGTTACCTCACGGGACACTTTGAATCCGGTCCCCTCCAAGAAACTGGGTCAGGTGGCCGAGCAGTTCTGCCAGGCCGTGATGGAAAGGGACAGTGCCACGCATTATCTGACAGGTGCGCTGGCCCGGCTCAGCATAGACACCGCCATGGAAGCAATGGACTTTGGCCTTACACATCTGCCTTCTTTCATTGATACTGCCTGGTATAAGTACATTGATGCCGCCCTGGAGCCGGATGCTTTTGCTGAGCAGATGGAGGCCAATTACCAGCTGGTGATGGAGGATGAAACCGGAGACGATTCCCAACTGGCCAGCATGGACCCGCTGGGCCTCAGGAACGCCCTGTTCCAGGATTTGTTCGCAGACAGCAACATGGGCGGTTTCGCCATGGAGGACGGCTATCTTTTCTGCCCGGACAAGACCGTGGCCCTGGGCTTCCTCACGCCCGGCTTCGCCTACACCAATTCCGGTGAAGCCACCCGCATGATTGACATGCTGGACAAGGTGGCGGCCCGGCTGGAGGCCGAAAACCCGGATGTCCGTATCCTGATGCACGGCAACCCCCACGGAAGCGTTTCCAATGCCGATACCATCAAGAAAGACTTGATCTGGACTATCGGCCTGTCCCTGCTCATTATCCTGGTCATCATGATGCTGAGCTTCCACCATCTCTCCTATATCTGGCAGCAGGTAGTTCCTGTCATATATGGCTCCCTCTTTGCCCTGGCCTGCATGTACTGGCTCAAGGGCGTCATGTCCCTTATGGCCCTCGGTCTTAGCGCCGTGGTCATGGGCGTAGCCCTCAGTTACTGCCTGCATCTGCTCATCCACTATTATTACAGGGGGGATGCGGAACAGACGCTCCGGGAAGAGTCCACGCCCATCTTCCTGGGCTGCCTCACCACCATCGGCGCCTTCCTGGGCCTCCTGTTCACGGAAAGCGACCTCCTGCGGGATTTCGGCCTCTTTGCCACCTTCGCCCTCATCGGCAACACCTTCTTCGTGCTGGTGTTCCTTCCTCATTTCCTGCGCCCTTCGCAAATCCGCTTCAAACGCACGCATGGCTTCCCGCTGGTGGAAAAAATCAACAGCCTGCCCTGGGACCGCAATCCCTGGGTCATCGGCACCATGGTGGTCCTTATCCTCGTCGGAGTGGCCATGAGCCCCCGCGTGAAGTTTGACAGCGACCTCAATAACCTGGACTATGACAATGCCACCCTGCGGGAAAGCCAGGACTTGTATAACCGCAAGAACAACGACGGCTACATGCATGAGTTCTTCGCCGCCTGGGACCAGGACAACCTGGACAAGGCGCTGGAATACAACGAAGGCTTCATCCATGTGCTGGATTCCCTGAAGGAAACGGGCATGGTCCATTCCTACGCTCCCATCGGCAAGCTCCTCCTGCATTCCACCGCCAAACAGCAGCAGCGGATCGATGCCTGGAACGCCTACTGGACGCGCTCCCGGGTGCGGGACTTGCGGCTCCGCCTGGCCGAGGCCGAGCGCCAATATGGCCTCCCTTCCGGCTTCTACGACCCTTTCCTGGGCTTTATCCGAAGTAAATACGAGCCTGGAAACCTGATTGAATCCGGCATTGTTCCCTCGGGTCTCCTCTCCAATTATGTAGAGAAGCAGGAAAGCGGCCGCTACATGATTTTCACCGACGTCTCTTACGACAAGGAAGTCACCGCCCCCCTGTACAAGCAGCTCACTTCCACAGACCATGTCTTTGTCCTCAATCCCTTCTACTATTGCCGCGACATGGTGGAGATTGTGCATGACGACTTCAACACGACGCTGTGGATTTCCAGTATCTTCGTGCTCCTGGTGCTCCTGCTGAGCTTCCGCAACATCTGGATAGCCTTGGTGGCCTTCTTCCCCATGTTCATCAGCTGGTATGTGATGCAGGGTTATATGGCCATCTTCGGCC
Source organism: uncultured Bacteroidales bacterium (assembly GCA_946617545.1). GTDB lineage: Bacteria > Bacteroidota > Bacteroidia > Bacteroidales > UBA932 > Cryptobacteroides. The sequence goes on from CAMOKK010000010.1 coordinate 16,379, forward strand.
TGGAATTCAACCTGATCAACATCGTTATCTCCACCTTCATTTACGGTATCGGCGTAGATTACAGCATCTTTGTGATGGAGGGCCTGCTGGCCGAAGCCCGCAAGGGAGAAAACAAGATGCTCAAATTCCATAAGGTGGCCATCTTCTACAGCGCCCTCATCCTGGCGGTGGTTACCTTCTCCCTCATCTTCGCCCGCCATCCGGCCATCCATTCCATCGGCCTTATCACGCTGATAGGCATGGCTTCCACCATCCTGATAACCTATTCCCTGCAACCCTGGATTTTCCGCAAGCTGTGCAAGATTCCCTTCTTCCGCCGCGGATTCCGTATTCCTGAAAACCCCGAATGAACCTGAACGCCCAACTATACCTGAACCTGGTTAGGGGCGGTGCCGCCCGCCTGGCAGAGAACCGCCAGGAAATCAACGACCTCAATGTGTTTCCCATCCCGGACGGGGATACGGGTGACAATATGTACATGACCATCGAGGCCGGTACCCATGCCTCCGGGAACACGCTGGGAGAAATGGCCGCCGCGGTTTCCGGCGGCATGCTGCTGGGAGCCCGGGGCAACTCCGGCGTTATCCTTTCCCGTATCTTCGCCGGCATGGGAAAGGCCTTCAAGGGGCTTGAGCAGGCCGATGTCCAGGCCCTCTCCAAGGCCATGGCCGCCGCCGTAAAAGAAGCCTACGGCGCCGTTTCCCATCCGGTGGAAGGAACCATCCTCACGGTGCTCCGGGAGGGCGTCCGGGCGGCCGAGGGCTCTTCTTCCATAGAGGAATACATGGATTTGATGATAGCCGGCATGGACCTTTCCCTGCAGCATACGCCGGAACTCTTGAACGTGCTCAAGAAAGCCGGTGTGGTGGACAGCGGCGGTGCCGGGCTCCTCTCCGTTGCAGAAGGAATGCGGGCGGCCCTCAAGGGCGAGATGGCCTTTGAAACGGAAGCTGCGGCGCTTCCGCAGGCTGCCCCAATTGATTTTGACGCTTTTACGGAAGACAGCGAACTGGAGTTTGGCTATTGCACGGAGTTCCTCCTGAGGCTCCAGCGCTCCAAAGTGGACCTGGAACATTTTGATGAGGGGGTGATATCGGCCTGGCTGGCCACGCAGGGAGATTCCCTGGTGTTTTTCCGGGACGGTTCCATCGTCAAGGTGCACATTCATACCAAAGACCCCGGTGCGGTGCTTTCCAAATGCCGGCAATGGGGCGAATACCTTACCGTCAAGGTGGAGAACATGACCCTGCAGCACCATGAGAATCACATGGACAAGCGCTTCAAGAGAAACGAGAAAGCCTTTGGAATTGTAACAGTTGCAGCCGGAGAAGGCCTGGAAGCCACTTTCCGGGAAATGGGGGCCGATGCCGTCATCCGGGGCGGCCAGACCATGAACCCCTCTGTGGAGAGTTTCATCGAGGCCTTCCAAAGCGTACAGGCCCAGACCATCCTGGTCTTCCCCAACAACGGCAACATCCTCCTGACAGCCCGGCAGGCGGCCGGCCTCTATAAAGACGCCCGCGTAGAAGTGGTTCCCACCCAGACGCTGGGAGAAGGCTACTACGCCATGGCCAACCTCCAAGCGGATCTTCCCATAGAAGAGCTCCTGCAAAGCCTGGAGGAAGCGGCAGCCTCCGTTACCACCGGCTCTGTGTCCAGGGCCATCCGCAGCACGGCCGAGGCCCGGGAAGGAGATTATATCGGCTTCTGCGGAAAGGAGATTCTTTGCAGCAGCCCTTCCCGAGAAGACTGCCTGAAGGCGCTGGCCGCCAAGCTGGACGCCGCATCGGCCGACCTTGTGATTCTCCTGCAGGGCGGAGAAGTTCCCGCGGAGGAAGCCCGTACCATGCAGGAAAGCCTGCAAAAGGCCTCTCCCCTTTCGGAGGTTATTCTGATTGACGGAAAACAAGCTGTTTACGATTATATCTTAGTGCTATGTTAAAGTTATACACGGATACCGATACCGATTTCACCCCTTCACTGGCGGCCGAATACGGGTACAGCCTCATCTCCATGCCTTACAGCATCGAGGCCCGGACCACCTATCCTTACGTTGATTTCGAGACCTTCGACGCGCATGCCTTCTATGACAGGCTCCGTGGCGGCGTTCTGCCCACCACCAGCGCCATCTCCAAGGAACAGTACATCCAGTACTTCGAGAAGGACTTCGCGGCCGGAAACGAGATTCTCTATGTCCACTTCTCCCGCGCCATGACCAATACCTTCGACGCCATGGACCAGGCCGTAGCCGAGCTGAGGGAGAAGTACCCGGCCGCCCGTTTCGAAGAGATTGACACCAAGGGCATCACTACCATCAGCTACGCCATCGTGCGCGAGGTGGGAGACCTGGTGAAGGCCGGCAAGACCCTGGACGAAGTCCTGGCCTGGGCCGCCGTGGAGGTAGACCATTTCGCCATGTATTTCTTTGCCGATGACCTCAAGTTCTTCCGCCGCAGCGGCCGTGTAGGAGGCCTTGCCGCCACCATGGGCACCCTGATTGGGGTGCGTCCCCTCATCCACATGAGCCAGGAAGGCAAGATGGTTTCCGTCGGCACCGCCAAGGGCCGGCCCAAGGCCATCGACTTCCTGCTCGGCAAGGTGGGAGAACTGGGCTGTGACCTGCAGGAACACCGGATTTGCATCGGCCATTCCGACGCTCCGGAAATTGCCCATGAACTGGGCCGCCTGATTGAGGAGAAATACGGGAAACAAAATCTTGTTTATGTGGACGTGAACCCCACGGCCGGCAGCCACTGCGGCCCCAACGGCGTGGGCGTCTGCTTCCA
>CAMOKK010000011.1 GCA_946617545.1 uncultured Bacteroidales bacterium
GCTTTGTGCTGGCCATCTTCCTGGCCAACTCCGGCGGCGCCTGGGACAATGCCAAAAAGTTTGTGGAAGAAGGCCACTACGGCGGAAAGAACTCCCTTGCTCACAAGGCCACCATTGTGGGAGACACCGTGGGAGACCCCTTCAAAGACACCTCCGGCCCGTCCCTGAACATCCTCATCAAACTCATGAGCATGGTGAGCATCGTGATGGCCGGATTAACCGTCATGCTGCATTAGCCCTCTTTACCCTTGACAGCTAATCGACTGATATTCATACACTTGTAGTACATTTCTCGTTCGATTTTTGAACGAGAAATGTTATATAATAAACTGTGTAACAAACACTTAGTTGTCAAGGCAACAAGGGGCGTATTTGGCCACAATGTCGCTCCAGCGGTAGAAGCTGCCGGGGGCGGCCATCTCAAGCGGAAGCGTAGCTTCGCGGCCGTTCAACAGCACCTGCACCAGGATTTCCGGATTCTTTTTGCTCTTGAAGAAAATAAGCTGGAAGTTGCAGGCCATGGGAATGTCAAAGCTGCGCCAGTAGTTCTCCACCTCGTAAGGATTCTCCAGGCGGATGCCCATACCGTTCACGTCCATGAGCGACAGGAGCGGCATCAGGGTGGAGTCATGGGCGAAACGCAGGCGCAGCTGCACCTTTCCGCTGGCCATGTCTTCCTGCGCCTTCATAATGATGTCGTTCAACAGGGCCTTCATGGCCTTTACGCGCAGATTGTCCGTGTCCGGAGATTTGCCCACGGTCTGGTAATCCCGGTAGTTGCCCACCCGCCACAGGGCATATCGCTCGGCCGGGGTATAGAGGTCGTAGAGTACCGACGGAACAGGGCAGTCCAGGTTATCCAGGGTGGAGACCACCACATGGAGGTCGTGGACGAACTTGTACTTGTTGCTCACCAGGGAATCCGGCCGGGTGAACCATCGGCCCAGGATGCCGTCCATGTCCAGCACCTCGTCACGGAAGGCGTTGAACTTGTCCACGCCTCCCCTGTCACTACTACTGTCTATCACCTCCGGGAGAAGGTAGGCCTGATAGGGGTAGCCATAGTCGGCATCAAAGGAGAAATCCTTGTCCAGCCTGCCCAGCTCGCCCAAGAAGGAGTACATGCTCACTATCACGCGGTGGGAGATGGTGGAAACGGCCGATGCATGCGTGGCGCCTTTGAAAACCTCCGGGTAGTTCTTGTAAATCTGCGCGGCAATGTAGCGGTGCTGCTCCTGTCCCCTGCGGGTAAGGTTGCCCTCGCGCCGGGACAGTTCCGGATACAGTTCCACATAGGCCTTGCAGAAGGTCTCCCCTTCCGGCGTAAGCCAGCCTTTCTCCCGGGCCTTGGTCCAGACGGAGAGCATGTCTTCATAGACGGTGCTTCCCAGGGCGAAACGGGCCCCATGACGGCCCACATGGCTCACATAAAAGGGTTTATAGCCCTTAGGGGCCGATGTAGGGACCGGCTGGTCCATGGGATAGAGGTAATGGACGCCGCCGGCACGTTCGATATCGGCATAAATCTCTTCACGGGTGTTGTGCTGAGCCTGGGCCAGCACCGAGACAAGAAGGAAAAGGCAAAGCGAAGAAACTTTTTTCATAACAAATCTTTTTGCAAAGATAGAAAAAAGATTCTTCGCTTCGCTCAGAATGACAGAGGGTCAGAATGACCGTCTGTTAATTCTTGAGGATTACTTCGCCGCCGGAGGCGTCCACCTTCACCACGGAGTCTTTCCGGATGCTGCCTTCCAGTATCTTCTGGGCCAGCAGGTTTGTGAGCTCCCGCTGCATCAGGCGCTTGACGGGACGGGCGCCGTAGGCGGGATCGTAGCCGTGTTCCACCATGTGGTCTTCGAAGGCCGGGGTGAACTCCAGGGTGATGCCGTTGTCGGAGAGCTTGCGGCTCAGTTCCTCCTCCTGGATGTGCAGGATGTCGCGGATATCGGCCTTGGTGAGCGGGTCGAACATGATAATCTCGTCAATCCGGTTCAGGAACTCGGGACGGACCGTCATCTTGAGCACGTCCAGCACCTTGGCGGAACATTCATTCAGCAGGCTCCGGCGGTTGGCGATGGCCTGTACGTCCAGCCCGTCCACCTCGGGCAGTTTCTCCATGTAGGACTGGATGATGTCGGCCCCGGCGTTGGAGGTCATAATCAGGATGGTGTTCTTGAAGTCTACAGTACGGCCCTTGTTGTCGGTGAGCCGGCCGTCGTCCAGCACTTGCAACAGCACGTTGAACACGTCCGGATGGGCTTTTTCAATCTCGTCCAGCAGCACCACGGAGTAAGGTTTGCGCCGCACGGCCTCAGTGAGCTGGCCGCCCTCGTCGTAACCCACGTATCCCGGAGGCGCACCCACCAGACGGGAAACGGTGTGCCGCTCCTGGTATTCGCTCATGTCGATACGGGTCATCATGTTCTCGTCGTTGAACAGGAATTCTGCCAGCGCCTTGGCCAGCTCCGTCTTGCCCACGCCGGTGGTACCCATGAAGAGGAAGGAGCCGATGGGGCGCTTCTCGTTCGAAAGCCCCGCCCGGTTGCGGCGCACGGCATCGGCCACGGCGCGGATGGCCTCGTCCTGGCCCACCACGCGCTTGTGCAGCTCGTCCTCCATCCTGAGGAGCTTCTCCTTCTCGCTTTCCAGCATCCGCTTCACGGGGATGCCGGTCCACTTGGCCACCACCTCGGCAATGTCCTCGGGGGTAACCGCCTCGGTCACGATGGGGTCCTTGATGGCTTCGGCCTTGGCCGTGAGCTCGTCTATGCGCTTCTGTGTCTGGGCCATCTTGCCGTAGCGGATTTCCGCCACCTTGGCGTAGTCTCCGTTGCGCTCGGCCGTCTTGGCCTGGAGGTTCAGGTCTTCCAGCTCCTGACGGGAGGTCTGCAGGCCGCCCAGAATCTCTTTTTCCTCATTCCAGCGCTTCATCAGGGCATCCCGCTTCTCCTGGAGCTCCTTCAATTCGGCCTCCAGCTTCTCCATCTTGGCCGATACGCCCTCACGCTTAATGGCCTCGCGCTCGATTTCTTTCTGACGGATGGCCGAATTGAGGTTGTCGATGGGCTCGGGCACGGAATTCATCTCCAGACGCAGCTTGGAGGCCGCTTCGTCCACCAGGTCGATGGCCTTGTCCGGGAGGAAACGGCTGGTGATGTAGCGGTGGCTCAGATTCACGGCGGCAATGAGGGCGTCGTCCTCGATGCGCACCTTGTGGTGGTTCTCGTAGCGCTCCTTCAGGCCACGGAGGATGGCGATGCTCTCTGCGGGAGAAGGCTCGTCCACCATCACCATCTGGAATCGGCGCTCCAGGGCCTTATCGGCCTCGAAGTACTTCTGATACTCGTCCAGGGTGGTGGAGCCGATGGTACGCAGCTCTCCGCGGGCCAGCGCCGGCTTGAGGATGTTGGAGGCATCCATGGCGCCGCTGCTGCGGCCTGCACCCACCAGGGTGTGGATTTCGTCGATGAAAAGGATGATTTCACCGGCGCTGTCCACCACTTCCTTCACCACGCCTTTCAGACGCTCTTCAAATTCACCCTGATATTTGGCACCCGCGATAAGGGCACCCATATCCAAGGAATAGACTTTCTTGGTTTTCAGGTTTTCCGGCACCTGGCCGTTCACAATATTCTGGGCAATGCCCTCAGAGATGGCGGTCTTGCCCACGCCGGGCTCTCCCACCAGGATGGGATTGTTCTTCGTGCGCCGGGACAGAATCTGCAGCACACGCCGGATTTCGTCGTCCCGGCCGATTACCGGGTCCAACTTGCCTTGCGCAGCCCGCTCATTGAGGTTGATGGCAAAGCGTTCGAGAAAATTGCTATTGTTGTTTTCGTTCATTTTATCAGTCTCCTTTGCAGGGAGATATTTCAATCTCCGTTCCGCTCCGGATTATCTGACAAAATGGCAGATTACTTCCTCTTGACAATGAGCAGCAGGCCCACGATGGTGAAGATGGCGTTCATGAGCAGCAGCTCATAGCTGAAATGGTAGCCGCCAAACCACTGGACGGAATTCATGTCCAGCACCAGGCACAGGATGGGCGCCAGGATGGCCACCACGGGCACCCAGCGGTCTCTCACCTGCCATTTGAAGCAGAGGCCGAAGGTGAACAGGCCCAGCAGCGGCCCGTAGGTATAGGAGGCCAGCCGATACACGGCGTCAATCACGCTGGTGGAGTTGAGCAGGCCGAAAACAATGATGGTAAGGGCCATCAGAACCGCCATGCCGCTATGAATCCAGGTCCGCTTCTGGTCCTTTCCTCCCAGAATGTCGATGGTGAAGGAGGTGGTGAGGGACGTAAGGGCGCTGCCCCCAGCCGGGAAACCGGCCATTACCAGGCCCACCAGGAAGAGGATGCCCACAATCTTGGGCAGGCCGCCGTTCCAGGCCACGGCCGGGAAGAGCTCGTCTCCCTTGGCAAAGGAGATGTCGTGAAGGCCTGCATACTGATACAGGGCCACGCCCAGCAGCAGGAAAAGGGTGATAACCACCGCCTGCAGGCACACGGACACAATGAGGTTCTTCTGCGAGTCCCGCACACTCTTGCAGGCCAGGGTGCGCTGCATCATGTCCTGGTCAAGGCCCGTAGAGGCCACCACGGTGAACAGGCCGCCCAGCAGCTGCTTGAAAAAGAACTGGGGATGGTTCACGTCATCAAAATAGAATACCCGCATGTAGCTTGTATCCAGTTTTCCCACCTCGCGTCCCACAAAGAAGAGCGTGAGGCCCACGGCCACCAGCATGCACAGCGTCTTGAAGATATCCATGCCTATCACGGCCTTCACGCCTCCCCGGACGGTGTACAACCACACCAGCAGCACAGACAGCACCACCGTCACCCAGAAGGGAACACCCACAGGGCCCAGCAGCAGGAGCTGCAGCGTGGCACAAACCAGATACAGACGGGCCGATGCACCCAGAATCTTGGAAATGAAGAAGAACCAGGCTCCCGTCTTGTGGGAGGATATGCCAAAACGCTTGTCCAGATACTCATACACCGACACCACATTGAGACGGAAGTACAGCGGAGTAAGGACGAAGGCAATGACCAGATAGCCCAGGAAGAAGCCCAAGACCATCTGCAGGTAACCGAAACCGGACACCCCCACCATGCCGGGAACCGACACGAAGGTGACACCGGACAGACAGGACCCGATCATGGCAATGGCCACCTTCCACCAGGCGGTGGACCGGGTTGCATAGAAATCTTTGTTGTTTTTAGCCATTATTGAGTGTTTCTTTATAGGCACGGCCCACGGGAAGGGTTTCCTCCACGCCCATCAGCTTGACCGACGTGGCTGACCTTTTCTCTATCCTCCACAGGGGGACGATATACGAGCGGTGAATCCGGGCGAATTTCCCTTCCGGGAGCATTTCCATCACGCTCTTGAGGGTAATCTGGGATACCACGTCGTTCCGGTGGTCCAGGTGGAAGCAGGCATAGTTGTTCCGGCCCTCGATGTACTTGATGGCCGTGACGGGTACATGAACGGTGCTGTAGCCCGTCTTGAGCTGGATATCCCCCCTGTCCTGGTCCGACAGGGCCTCGGCCCGGCGGGTATTGATGGCATCGGCCGCATTCTGCTGTTCTTCTGTCTCTTCCTTGCGGATGTTAAGTTCCCGGTTGCGGGTTCTGAGGGCGCCCACGGGAACCCCGGCCGACACAACGGCCAGCAGAAGAATCCACATGGCCCGCTGGTGCAGTTGAAGCGAGCCCATCCCGTTCTGGGACGGAGGAAAATCTACAGGGGTGAGGGTCATCAGGAAGGTGACCACTACCACCAGAAAAAGAGAACCCGTTGCCAATGCGATTCCCTGGACATCCTGCGTATACAGCGGGCCGATGGCCTTGCGACACAGGACCCATACCCCGTACAGCCAGATGACATAGAACAGGACATAGTCCGGGTGCCACTGCATCCACTGGGTCACAGGAAAAAGGAATATCATCGTCGGAACAACCAGGGCTCCGAAGATGATATCCATGATAAGCAGGCGGGTTTTCACGGTTTAGAAGGAGTAACCGGCGAACTCGATGTCGCGGGAGGCACGCTCCTTCAGGTCCGGATTGCGGAAGGCACGCTCCAGGTTCTTGGAAACCTCGTCGGCCTTGCCCTGACGGGCAGAGATGATGGCCTTGAGATACCAGACCTTGGGGTCTCCGCAGTGAGCCGATGCCTTGGCCTTGTCCAGCTGGTCCGTAAGGATGTAGGCCAGGACGGTGTTGTGGCAGCAGCCGTCCACGTCCTTCAGGGTCTGGACGGCGGCGTCATATTCTCCCGTAAGAATCTGGACAATGCCCAGGTTCTTCTTGGCCTCGGGGGTGCCGGCCTGGCGGAAGCAGGCTTCGGCGGTCTGGAGGTCATCCTCTCGGAGGGCCACCACGCCCTTGGCGTTGATAACATCGGCATCCTTGGCGTCAAGCTCGCCGAGGCCGGCCTTGGCCTTGGCCATCTTGCCCTCGCTGAGGTAAAGGACGGCCAGGTTGTACATGGCACGCTGGGAATTGAAACGCTCGATGGCCTTCTGGTAGATGCTCTCCTTCTGGGCGGCATCCTTGGCTACGGAAGCCACGCGGAGAAGGGCCTCCTCGTCCAGAATCTTCTCGTTGTTCTTCAGGATATCCACCAGTTCCTCGTTGGTGTAGTTCTTCACCTCCACGTTGGCAATGAGGCGGGCGCGGCGGAGTTCCGGCAGCACCTCTCCCTTGAGGGCGGTGAACACCTGGGACATGTTGCGGATTTCGTTCTCACGGACGGCAGGGTCCGAGTACATGGACAAGACGCGGAGGATGAGTTCCTTGTCCTCAATGGAGCTTTCGGAAACCAGCTGCTGGAAGCCTTCCCAGTCTTCACCTACGCTGCGGACGGTAGGGTCCAAGCTCTCGTGGCCCTTCACCACCTTGTCCCAGGCCTTGGAGGCACTCTGGGAACGGTTGGCGGAGAGTTTGTCGTTCATTTTCTCCGCGCCTTCCGGAGAGGCGTAAGCCACAATTTCGGTGCTCTTGACGGTGGCGCGTTCGTTGGCGGCGGCGGCATCCAGGGCGGCCAGGAATTCCTTCACGGACTTGCCCTTGAGCTCGGAGTTGCGGACCTCGGAGCTGTTCACCTTATACTTGATCTGACCTTCGGCGGTGGAGACAATCACGTCCTGGTAATTGTCTTTCTTGAAGGCCAGGTTGCCGGCGCGCTTCACCAGCATGTAAGTGGTGTTGGCGCCATCGGCCACTTTCTTGACGGGCAGGTTGATGGACTTCTTTCCGGCCAATACCTTGCCGCGGAGTTCCAGATGGCTCTTTTCCATGCCTTCCACATAGTCGAAGTGGAGGCGCTCCGTCACCTTCTGGCCTTCGGAGGAAACCACCTTGTAGTTGTTCTTCACCTTCTCTCCCTGGTACTTGATGGGCTTCATGGCAGCCTCTCCTCCGTCATAGACAATGACAGGAGTGACTTCCAGCACCACGTTGGGGTTGAAGTAATCCTTGGGATACGTTACCGTAACCACGGGGTCAATGCTTCCGCCAATCACTTCCAATACGGCAGGCTGGCAACTTACCTGGACGTTCTGGGCCATCTTGGCCATCTTCTCGGGGGATGCGCAGGCCGCGGCGAGGGCGGCGGCTGCGAGAATGATTAAAGTTCTTTTCATATCGATAAACATAACTTATGCGAGATACAAATATAAGCATTTTTATACAAAAAAGAGGCAAACCCTGCGGGCTGCCTCTGAAAAATTTCCGTATGGATGTCTATTCGGCCTCCGGATTCTGCTGGGTAACAGGGAAATCCAGGGTGGCGGCATCCTGCGCGGCAGATTCTGCCTGGTTCACGATACCGGAGCCAACGGCGTCGTTGGCACCGCTCTGGGTGCTGCCGCGGTTCACAAACACAGTAATGATGGACAGGACCAGGATGAAGGCTACCAGATACCAGGTGGCCTTTTCCAGGATGGTGGCCGTCTGGCGCACGCCCAGGGTCTGGTTGGCAGAGGTGAAGTTGGTGGCCAGGCCGCCGTCCTTGCCGTTCTGGAGGAGGACCACCGCAATCAGGAGAAGGGCCGCAATAATGATGAGGGCCAACAAAATTACAAATGCTGTAGACATATCTATTAACTTTTTTTATTTCAAATCCGTACCCTCTTCGGGCTGAAGCGAGTCAATAAGGGTTGCAAAGTAAGCACTTTTTTCCGGAAATTCCAAAATCAGACGGGAATAAATGCGTTTTGCCTCCTCCGGACGGCCCTGCTCAGCGAAGATGCGGGCCAGGGTTTCGGTGGCAAAGCGCTCGGCCACGGGAGAAGTCTGGGCCTCCGCGGCGGCAGCTTCGGCCTTTATCTTGACGGCAAAGCGGGAGAAAATGCTGTCTCCCCCTTCCTTCACTTTGTCGTACTGGGCCTGGGAGAAATAGTCTCCGCCCACAACATGTACGGTGTGAACCGGTTCCTGCGCCGCGTCTTCTTCCTGCATCACGGGTTCCAGATAGGCCTCCAGAAGTTTCCGGACATCTTTGTCGGAGCAGTCTTCCTCCCGGGAATGCCTCAGTAAATCGGCCACGAACTCCCGGTTGGGAAGGTACAGGGCCTGGGAAGCGTACTGGTCTTCCTCCCAGGCTTCCCCCATCTTGGACATGCGACGGCACAGTTCCAGGCGGGCGCCGCTGTACCAGGGATACAGGTTCACCACGCCCACCAGTTCGTCCAGGTTGAGAGCATGGAGATTTATGCGGGAACTTCCTACCATTGCGCTACGGTTGCGTTGAATATATCTTCCACTATTTTTTCGATGATGGTTTCGCAGAGGGTGGCTTCTACGGCATCCAGGGAGGCCGTGGCGTCAAAATCTTCATAAGCGCTGAAGCTCTGGGAAACGTCGTCTTCCGGGTACTTGCGGTTGGTGAATTCTATCTTTACCGTTACCGTGAGCCGGTTCTGGGCGGCCAGTTCGTCGGCCGTGATGGCGGTGGCCTTTACGTCGTAGCCGGTCACTTCCGCCACCAGCTCCAGGTCTCCGTCGCTCTCCACCTGCTCCAAACGGGTGAGACGGCGGAATTTCTCCTGCAGGGCCTCGGTAAGTTCTCCGGCCAGGCTGGGGTTCACGCGGAGGGCCTTGTACTCCACATACGGAATGGTGATGGTCTGAACGTCCGGCTGGATAGAAGTACCTGTGAAAGAGTAGATTCCACAGGACACGGCCAGCAGGCCCAGACTCAATATGACGGCAAGGCGTTTCATTTCTTTCGGTATTCCGGAGGAAGTTTGCGATAGAGGGTGCGTTCGCTCATGCCCAGCTCCTCCGCGGCTTTCTTGCGGTTGCCGTGGTATTTTTCCAGGGCCTGGCGGATGAGTTCGTCTTCCGTGCGGCGGATGCTCAGGGAAGGCTGCTCCTGCGGCTCATCGTCCGGCAGAAAATCCTCCTGCCCCTGCCATTCGGCCTCTTCCTGGGGGGCGGGCTGGGGCGGCGGGGGAAGTTCACGGCGGTCTATGCGGGCCTTGAGGGCGTCCACCTCCTGCTTGAGGTCGAAAATGGCCTTCATGATGGCCTGGCGCTCGTCGGCCGAAAAGGCAGACTGGCGCTGTTCCTGAGGCCCTTCATACAGCATGGGGATGGGTTCTCCCTGCTCGCGGGGCATCAGGGGCGTCAGGTCCAGGGCCGACAGTTCTATGCGCTGGAGAGTGGGGGTCACCTTCTGGGAAACCTGGGCGGTGAGGGCCTGGGTAAAGCCCTGCAGCTGGCGGATATTGCCCGGCCAGCGGTATTGCTCCAGCAGGCGGATGGCGTCCGGCCTCAGGGAAATCTTGCACATTCCGTTCACCTCGGAAAAGTCGGAGGTGAATTTGCGGAACAGCAGGTAGATGTCTCCTTTGCGCTCCCGGAGGGCGGGGATGCGAATCTGGGCGGCGCTGAGGCGGAAGTACAAGTCTTCGCGGAACTTGCCCCGTTTGACGGCCTCGTAAAGGTGTACGTTGGTAGCGGCTACAATACGAACGTCGGTGTGTTCCACCTTGTTGGAGCCCACTTTCCGGTACTCTCCGCTCTGGAGTACGCGCAGCAGCAGGGCCTGGGACTCAAGCGGGAGCTCCGCTATCTCGTCCAGGAAGAGCGTGCCGCCGTCGGCCTCTTCAAAATAGCCCTTGCGGGTATCTACGGCGCCTGTGAAAGAGCCTTTTACATGGCCGAAGAGTTCCGAGTTCACCAGTTCTTTGGGCAGGGCGCCGCAGTTGACCACAAAGAAAGAAGCCTGCCGGCGGGAGCTGTACTGATGGATGATGCGGGCCACGTTCTCCTTGCCCACGCCGCTTTCCCCCTGAATGAGAACGCTCAGGCCGGTGGGGGCAAACTTGACGGCCGTTTCCAGCGCCTCGTTGAGCGCAGGGTCGTTGCCTATAATGTCGTATTTATTTTTCAGCGCTTGCAAATCCATAGTCCTGCAAATTTACGAAATATTTTGCAGTTTATCTCCGGGCTGCGCATTTTGGGTATAGATTCGCGCATTAACATCTTACTTGAGGAGTTTTCTTACAATCTGGCCAATCTCCGCATTCTCGTGTACGCCGGCAAAGTTCTGGGCGCCGGGGCCGAAGGCAAACACCGGAACCACAATCCCGTTGTGGCCCTTGGTAGAGAAGTGCACCTTCACCGTGCGCTCTTCAAGGTCTCCCTTCAGGAGAGTGAGCCCGCCGGTAGCGTGGTCGGCCGTCACCACCACCAGGGTTTGTCCGTCGCGGGCGGCCCATTCCAGCACATAGCCAAGGGTCTTGTCAAAGTCAAAAAGCTCTTCCACCATCTGGCCCACCTTGTTTCGATGGGCGTAATCGTCTATCTGGGAGCCCTCTATCATCAGGAAGAATCCCTTGGGGTTGTCCAGCATGTCTATGGCTTTTTTGGTGGTTTCCAGCAGCACCGGGCCGCGGTCCAGCGAAGGAGACATGTCGTACTCTTCAAACAAACCCAGGAATTTGTCTCCGGGAGCGTTTTCCACGTCTTCCAGGCGGTCTACGAAGGTATAACCCAGGGCCTTCATCTCCTCGATGAGATTGCGTCCGTCGGACCGCCGGTTCCAGAAATGGGTGCCGCCGCCGGAAATGAAGTCCACCCCGCAGCCCACATACTGGGCGGCCAGGCCTTCTTCATCCTTGCGGCTGGGCCCGTGTACGCAGAAGTCGGCCGGAGTGGCATCGTTGATGCGGCAGGTTACGGTGACGCCCGTCTTCATGCCCTTACGCATGGCATAAGTCAGATTGGACTCCACCGGCTCCCCATCGGCATCCAGGCCGATGTAACCGTACTTGGTCTTGACACCGCTGGACAGGGAAGTTCCACCGGCGCAGGAGTCTGTAATCAGCTTGTCGGCACACCAGGTGCGGGAAGCACCCAGATACGGCATCTGATCCATGTTCAATTTGCCACCGTTGGCTACCCAGCCCACGCTCACCTGCTCAAAGCCCATTCCGTCACCAATCATAAAAATGACGTTCTTGACTTTTTTGCCTTTTGGCTGACGCACAGTTACGGTCTCGTAAGGAGCCGCAACGGTGTATTGGTCATCCTTGGAAAAACTGTACGTCGCGTACTTGGACCGGTTGCGGTCCAGGGAGTCGGGGGTCTGGGCATGTGCCAATCCGGTTGTCCAAACCAACATTAATATAACCAAAAACCGTTTCATCATATTTGAATTTCAATTGTTTACTATTTTTTCACCTGGCCGTTCCACCCCTCGTGAACAATGCTCACGCCTTTGCTGCCCTTCGGAAGGGTGCACCGCACCGTACGTTTTTCTCCGGGCAGGAGGGTAGGCGTCCCGCGCCTTCAGGATATTCTGGTAGGCCACGGTTTCCGACGGGTTCTCCATACTTACCAGGAAGCCTCCGGAAACGGGTTCCACCTGCATGGCAAGCGCCACTTCCGGAAGCCGGCACACATAGCTTACGTCGGCATACTCCAGAATATTGACGCCCCACCATTCGGCATGCTTCCAGTCGTACAGCTGCCAGTAAATGCTGGGCCAGGCACTGTTAAGCATCAACTGGACTATGCCCGTAGTACGGGGAAGATTGCAGCGGAAGGCCTCGAACATGGCCCGTTCGGAGTTGTAATCCATGGCATGGGCATGAAGGAGGCATGCGTCGCACTACCCACGTGGAGAACGCGATAGGCAAACCCCGGCTATTACTTCTTTTTTATGGGGATGTAGCGGATGTATCCCACCTGCAGCCCCAGCAGTTCGATGTTGCGGGCTACTTTGATTTGGTTCAGCTTGGCTCCTCCGCCGGTAGCCTTGCTCCCATCCTCGTCCTCTACGGTCCAGTAACGGTTCTGGTGGCTGTGCTGCCACGCCACGCCCACCAGGGGAATGCTGGCCGTGAAAATGTTGTTGCCGAACCTGACAGCCAAACCGCCGGCAATGTCAAGTCCTATATTAAATGTATTGGAAACCCTGAGCTTGGTAACTGCGGTGCCTGCATCGGGAATGGGGTGGGACGTGGTGACACCGTAATTTCCGAACAGGCGGCCTTCGGCAAACACGCCCACAACCTTGCTCCCGAAGAAGGAGAGGTAGCGGCGGGCGGTGATGTTGATTCCGCCCTTGTGATTCACCATGTGACGGTTGGAAATCTGGAAGTTCAGGCTTTGGGAATCCGGATCGGCAGGGTCGGCTCCGACAATATCGCGGACATCAATTTTGAGGTTGGTATCCACCGCGTAGCCGCTGTAGGACAAACCGAAACCCAGCGACACGTCATCGGCCACAAACCAGGTGAGCCGGGGGGATATATTCCAAATATGGAGCCTGCCCTGGCCGATATTGAGCATGGAGAGGATGGCGTATCCGTCTCCCAGGTTGTCTCCGGACACATTGAACTGCCGGTAAGAGCCGCTGAAGCCGATTCCGCGGCCGCCCTTTTCAAGAAAGGCGTTTCTGGGCTTGTCCGGGTCTGCAAAACGGTTGAGGAAATGGTCTACGACTTTCTGGGCCTGCGCCTGCGTAAACAATACAAGCAGAAGGGAGGTTACGAATAATTTTTTCATCGGTCACAGTATAATCTACCTGCAAAGATAGAAATTTTTGTAAATTTGCGATGATATATTCCATAAACATGAAAAAATTTGCTTGTTTTGTATCTCTCCTGCTGACGGCAGCCGCCGTCCTGGCCCAGACGCCCCGGGAGATTCTGGCACGTATGGAAGAAGAGATGGATAAGCATCAAGAGGAAGGGATGACCATGACTCTCCGGGATATCTCCTACGGAATCACGGAGGAGCAAGTGAGCTTCCGGCCGGAAGAATTTCCGGGCGTCAGAATTGTAGACAAACGCGAATAAACGCCTGAAATATGAAAAAACTTTTCCTGGCAGCCCTGCTGCCCCTTCTGGCCATCTCCTGCCAGACTAAACAAGCGGAGCCCCTTCCCGTCATGTCCTTCAACGTGCGCTACGGCACGGCCGAGGACGGTGACCATATTTGGGACAAGCGCAAGGATGCCGCCTGCGCGATGATTCTGGACCAGCGCCCGGCCGTTTTCGGCGTCCAGGAAGCCCTGGATTTCCAACTGGCCTATATCAAGGAGCACTGCCCGGACTACGAATGGGTGGGCGTCGGCCGCGAGGACGGCGTGAGCGACGGCGAGCACATGTCCGTGTTCTATGATACGGAACGAATCGAGCTGCTGGAATGGGGCACTTACTGGCTCTCCGAAACGCCGTTCAAGCCCTCCTACGGCTGGGATGCCGCCTGCCGCCGCACGGCCACCTGGACACTGCTCAAAGACAAGGAGACCGGCCGCTGCTTCTACTTTGTGAACACGCACCTGGACCATGTGGGCAAGGAAGCCCGGAAGAACGGCCTGCTGCTGTTGGTGGACCGTATCGGCCAAATGAACCCCGAAGGCTATCCGATGATTCTGACCGGTGACATGAACGTATACCCTGACGACCCCTGCCTGACCGCGCTGCGGGAGCTCATGCAGGATGCCCGCCAGACCGCATCCGTAACGGACAACGACGTTACCTGGCACGACTGGGGCCAGGTTTCCGGCTGCCCGCCCATCGACTATGTCTTCTACTCCGGCTTTGCGGGCTGCGAGAAGTTTGAAGCCGTCCGCCAGCCGTACGAGGGTGTTGACTATGTTTCCGACCACTATCCCGTGAAGGCGACGCTGGTCTATGGCCCCGCCCCGGCTCCCGTCAAGCCCAAGCCCGTGGCCCAGGCGCCCAAGTACGTGGTGGATGTGGAAGCGCACCGGGGCGGCATGGGCCTGTACCCGGAAGAAACGCTTGCCGCCATGCTCAATGCCGTGAAACTGGGCGTGAACACCCTGGAAATGGACCTTTGTGTCACCAAGGACGGCGAAGTGATTCTCTCTCACGACAAATACTTCCACCCCCGTTATGCCTCTCACCCGGACGGCTCTCCGGTGGTTTCCTCAGAGCCCAGGACCTGGCTCTGGCAGCTGCCCTACGAGGAGATTCTGAAATGGGACGTGGGCATGAAATACAACCCCGCCTGGCCGGAGAAGCACTGCATGAAAGCCGCCAAGACACGCGCCTCGGAGGTAATTTCCGCCGTGGAAGCCTGGACAAAGGAAAACGGGCACTATCCCATGCATTACGACATTGAGATTAAGAGCGACCCCAGCTACGACGGCTACGAGGAAGGCGTACATTGGCCTGAATATCACGAGTTTACAGACAAGTGCATGGCGGTGCTGGAGTCCCTGGACCTGGGCGACCGCCTGATGATTCAGTGCTTTGACGAGCGAGCCCTCAACTACATCAACCAGAAGTATCCCGGACACATCCTGGCCTACCTGGTGGAAGGATATGAGAAGGATTTTGACGAGTTCATGGGCAAGCTGGATTTCACCCCGCAGTGGCTCAGCGCCCCGCACGAGAATGTAGATGCAGAGCTTATAGCCAAGGCCCGCGCCCGCGGCATGAAGGTGAACACCTGGACGGTGGACGAACCCGACGAGATGCGCCGCCTTATCGGCCTGGGAGTGGACGCCATCATCTCCAACTATCCCGACCGTCTGCTCGAGGTGGTGAAGGAGTACTAATTACACGCCGAGAACCACAGCCGGAGGTATATTTGCTCTTGCAAAAATTTTTGGAGATGAACAAAATCGTACGCCTTGTGTCTTTCCTGCTGCCCGCGGTCTGCCTGTGCCTGCCCCGGGCGGCCGATGCCTGCACCAACGTCATTGTGGGCAAGGCGGCGTCGGCCGACGGCTCCGTCATCTGTACCTACAACTGCGACACTTTCGGATACAGCGGCTGGCTCACCTCTTCCCCCGCCGGAGCCCATGCCCCCGGGGAGAAGATTGCCATCCGCAATTTCTGGCATCCCGGAGAAATCCGCGGTTATGTGGACCAGGTCCCCTACACCTACAGTGTGGTGGGCTATATGAACGAAAAGCAGCTCACCATCCTGGAAACCACCTTCGGCGGCCGGAAAGAGCTGGTGAACCCGGAGGGAGTCCTGGGCTATGACAATGTGATGCAGCTGGCGCTGCAGCGATGCTCGTCGGCCCGTGAGGCCATCCTGGAGATGGGCCGGCTGATGAACGAATACGGCTATTGCGACGGGGGCGAGACCTTCTCCGTTTGCGACAAGGACGAAGCCTGGATGATGGAACTGATTGGCAAGGGCCCCGGACGCAAGGGCGCCGTGTGGGTGGCCGTGCGCATCCCGGACGACTGCATGACGGCCCACGCCAACCACAGCCGCATCCGCCGTTTCCCCCTGAACAAGCCGCAGGAGTGCCTGTACAGCCCGGATGTCATCTCCTTTGCCCGTGAAATGGGCTATTTTGACGGGAAGGACAGGGATTTCAGCTTCCGGGACGCCTACTGCCCGCTGGAATTCGTGAACATGCGCCTGTGCGAGCCGCGAGTGTGGAGCGTTTTCCGCCACCACACGGACCCGGCCTATATGGACAGCTTCCTCCCCTATCTGGACGGCCGCTTCGACGTCTGCGACGAGCTTCCGCTCTGGATAAGGCCCGACAAGCCCGTCACCCTTCAGGACGTGATGACCGACATGCGGGACCACTTCGAGGGCACGCCTCTGGACATGACGGCCGACGTGAGCGCCGGCCCCTGGAGCAGCCCCTACAGGCCGCGGGCCAAAGGTTTTACCTCCGGCGGGAAGAAATACTTCCGGGAGCGTCCCGTCTCCACCCAGCAGGCCGGCTTCTCGGTGGTGGCGCAGATGCGCTCCTGGCTGCCGGACCCGGTGGGCGGGGTTTACTGGTTCAACTGCGACGAACCGTCGGCCATCGCCTACGTGCCCGTGTACTGCTGCCTCCGGGAAATTCCGGAAGCCTTCCAGGCAGAACACAACCGGAACGGAGAGTTTGACGAGCGCGGGGCCTTCTGGATGTGCAACTGGGTGGCCAACATGGTCTATCCGCGCTGGAGCGCCATGTCGGGAGATTTGGTGGCCGCCCGGCAGGAGCTGGAAGCGGAATTCCAGGGCATGCAGGCCGATGTGGAAAAGACCGCCGCCGCCCTCACTCCCGAAGAGCGGGCGGCCTACCTGCAGGGCGTCAGCTTTGCCTGCACGGAGAAGATGATGACGCGCTGGAAAGCCCTGGCGCATCAGCTGATTGTAAAATACAATGACCAGCCCGGCTCCTGGGACCAGCCCTTTTATGACGCTGTGGTCCGTGAAACGGGAGACCGCTACCTGGTACCCGGACCATGACGGTGGTGCGGGAGTACTGACGTTCCGCGCCTTTACATACCCGCCCTGAGGGCATATTCCCGGGGAGACAGCCCTGTCAGCCGCTTGAAATTGCGCGACAGGGCTTTGTATTCCATACCCAGTTCCATGGCTGCCTTCTGGGGAGGCACGCCGCTGTCCATAAGCTCTTTCATGCGGTCCACCCGGGAGTGGAGGATGTATTGGTAGATGGACATTCCCATTTCCCCGGAGAAGGTGGTCTCGAAGGAGCGGCGGCTCATGGGGACCAGTTCCAGCAGCTCCTCTATCCGGATGCGCCTGTCGAGGTTCCCGCCGATGTAGGCGAGGACGCGGGCCACATAAGGGTTCTGATGGGCCAGGATGTCGGTGCTCCGGCGGGTGACGATATGGGTGGGATGGACCACGATGTCGCGGAAAGCTTCTTTCCGCTCGCCGGGAGGAAGCCTCAGGACCTCTTCTATGAGGCGGGCCGTCCGGTAGCCCGCCTTCTCCACATCCAGGGCCACCGACGAAAGCTGGGGAAGGCACAGGCTGCAAACCGTCTCGTCGTTGTCCACGCCCAGGACCAGGATATCCTCCGGTATGCGGAGCCCGCTCAGACGGGAGCTGGCGCAGGCTTCCAGGATGTTGTAGGCCCGGAGGTCGTCGCAGCAGAAGATGCCCGCAGGCTTCGGGAGCGCACGCAGCCAGTGCACCAGTTTGTCGGTATTGTACCACCAGGCTGTCTTGAAGTTCTTGATTTCGCGGATGTCCACTTTCCGGAGAGGGAGCCCTGTCGCTTCCTCTATCTCCCGTGCAAAGCCTTCCCTGCGGCCGTCAGACCACACTACGCTCCGGAGGCCATAGAAAGCGAAGTTTCTCAGGCCCCTTTCCAGGAAATACCGGGCGGCCATGCGCCCGGCCTCCTGATAGTCTCCCGTAATGTTGATGATGCCGGGGAATACCTGCTTGTAGTCCTGCGCAACGGGGATGATGCCTCTTTCCTGGAAGATGCGGGCGTCTTCGAAAGAGCGGAACTGGCCGATGATGGCATCGGCCCTCCAGTGGGTGGCGATTTCGGCCACCGTCTTGAGCTGGTTGGCATCCCGGAACGAGAGGGGAATCTTGGCTACCACCCAGGGCTCGTGCTCGTGAGAGTACTGGATAATTCCCTGCAGGAGCTTGGTGGCATAGGATTCGGACAAGTCCGTCATCATGAGCAGTCGGGCCATTTTGCGTAGAATTTTTCGCAATTTACGTAAAAATATTTAAAAATGGAAGCCCGGTATTTGCGTTTTGTGGGTAGTTATTTGCGCAATTTTGTCTTCGTCTCACTTTATCTTTGGCTAACTTTGCAAAAGAAAAAGTGCTAAAACAACCAATATTAGTTTAACCAGTTTAAAATCAAGTATGAAGACCAACAAACTGTTTGGTATGCTTGCCATTCTCACCGGGATGGCGGCATTTATTGCTGGGGGGAGCACCTCCTCCGCCCAGAATCTGACAGTGCGGGGTATCGTCCGTGACGCCATCGGCCCCATTGCGGGTGCCGTGGTGCTCTCCGGAAATGCCAACGCAGTTACGGACATCGATGGCGCCTATTCCATCACCGTCCCTTCCAACGCAGTCCTCGAAGTCTCCTGCCTGGGCTATGCGACGCAGCAGGTCCCCGTGAACGGACGCAGCACCATCGACATTGTCCTGACGGAAGATGTTCAGATGCTCCATGAAGCCGTGGCCCTCGGTTACGGCGCCCAGACCAAGAAGAAAGACCTGTCCGCCTCCGTGGGTATCGTAAACAATGCCGACGAGCTGGCTGCACGCCCCGTCACTTCCACCGAGGGCATGCTCCAGGGCCAGATCCCCGGCGTGACCATCTCTGCCAACGGTGGTTCTCCGGATTCTACGCCTCAGGTCATTATCCGTGGCCAGGGCTCCCGTAACGGAGACTCCGTGCTATGGGTAGTAGACGGCGTTCCCGGCGCTCCCATCACTTCCATGAACGATATTGAGAGCATCGTCGTTTTGAAGGACGCTGCCTCCGCCGCTATCTACGGTGCTACTTCCGGAGCCGGCGGCGTTATCCTGGTAACCACCAAGAAGGGATCCCAGGGCATTCATGTAGAGTACAATCTCGTGACCGGCGCCAATGTGGCTTCCAATCTTCCCCAGTCCC
>CAMOKK010000012.1 GCA_946617545.1 uncultured Bacteroidales bacterium
AGCCGTACCGGCTGCTGGTGGCCATTACCCTTGTCCTCACCCTGGTGGGGTCCCTCATGCAACAGGTGAACGCCATCGTCCTGGACCGGACGGTGGATGCCATCAACGCCCTTATCGGCACGGATTTCAGCTGGAACGAGGCGGCGCGTATCCTCACCGTCATCTCCGCGGTGCTGCTGGGGAAGGAGATCCTGTCGGCCCTCATTACCTTTGCGCAGAACTATTACGGGGAGCGCATGCGCATCTTTGTGTCCCGGGACCTTTCGCAGGCGGTGATTGAGAAGGTGCTTACCTTCCGCATGGCCTTTTTCTCGGAGGACGACAACGCCACCGGCAAGGTGCAGGCCCGTATAGACCAGGGCGTGAGCAGCCTGTCCAGGACGGTGCAGAACTTCTTCATAGACCTGCTTCCCCTTTTCACCAGCGCCCTGCTGGCCCTTGTCCTCATGTTTGCCGCCAATGTCTATGTGGGCTTGGTTGCCCTGGGTATCGTGCCGGTGTATTTCTGGATTACCATCCGCCAGGCGCGGCGTCTGAAAGGATGGAGGCGGGAGATGCGCCGTCACCTGGAAACCAAGAGCCAGGGCATCAAGAACATCATTGACTCCATCAATGTCATCAAGTCTTTCAACCGGGAGGGCATCGAGGCCCGCAAGCAGCTGGACCTCCAGAACCAGGTGACACGGAACCAGGTGGAGACCCGCCGCGTGAGCTTCTACTACAACGGCGTCAAGAGCTTTGTGAAGCAGGTGGGGACGGTGCTGGTGATTATTCTCACCGCCTACCTTGTGCTCATCGAGTACCCGGGTATGACCATCGGTAAAATCATGTACCATGTGATGCTCTTTTCCAATGTGATTGCCCCCATCACCCAGCTCCAGCGCATCTTCGACGACGTGAACGACGCCCTCATCTATGCCGAGGGCTTCTTCGACATCCTGGATTCGGAGGACGAGGTGGAGCCTTCCGGCAGCTATCGGCCTCAAAAGATTCAGGGCCGATTCGAACTCAAGGGGGTGGATTTCACTTACCCCAACGGCACCCAGGCGCTCTTTGACGTGAACATGGTGATAGACCCCGGCAAGATAACGGCCCTGGTGGGCCTGTCCGGGGCGGGGAAGAGCACCATCGTGAACCTCTTGGACAAATTCTATGCGCCGCAAAAGGGTACCATCACCCTGGACGGGGTGGACCTGAGCGAATACGATACGCATTACCTGCGGGACCATATCGGCCTGGTGCTCCAAAAGAACCATATTTTTGACGGCACTATCGAGGAGAACATCCTTTATGGAAAGCCCGATGCCACGCACGAGGAGGTGGTGGAGGCGGCCCGTAAGGCCTATATCTATGACCAGGTGATGGCCCTGCCGCACCAGTTCCAGAACAAGGCATCCGACCTTTCCGGCGGCCAGCAGCAGCGCATCGCCATTGCCCGCATGTTCCTCAAGAACCCGCCCATCATCTTCCTGGACGAGCCCACGGCCTCGTTGGACGCCATCGCCACCGAGCAAATCAAGAGCGCCATAGACGAAATCAAGAAGGACCGCACGGTGATTATCATCTCCCATAGCATCTCGCAAATTATTGACAGCGAGATGATTTACGCTCTCAAAAAAGGCCGCGTGGAAGAGTCCGGCAACCCCGACGAGATTTACCGCAAGGGTGGCGTGTACAAAGACATCATCGATGCGTCGGCCCGCAGCCTGAACATCGAGAAGATAGCCAAGACCATCGAAGGATAATCATCGGCCGCCGCCGCCGAATCCGCCGCCGGAGAAACCGCCGCCGCCGCCAAAGGAGGTGTGGCCGCCGGTGCCGCTGATGCTGCCGGCCCGTTGGACCGCGTTGGTGAAGGCCTTGGTGCTCATGGAGTTGGTCCAGTTCATGGTGTAGATGAGCGTGCGGGTATCCATGCCCGTTTCCTGGGCCAATTGGGAAAACTCGGCCGGATAGAGTTTCTTGAACTGGGCGGCCACCTTGTCGGCTATGCCATACAGCTGGGCATACACCAGGTAGTCTTTCCAGAGCCCCACTTCCGTGGCTCCGCGCTGGTCGGAGAGGGTGAAATCTTTCAGGAAGTTCTTGAATTCCACCACGTGGCAGGCCTCGCGGGCGCCTTCTTCCGTACACACGCCGTCCCTCAGGAAGTAGCCCTTGTCCCGAAACCAGCTCTTGCCGCGGGCGATGGCACGGTCCGGCCAGGCGCTCATCTTCTTGTAGTTCTTGGTGCTCCACTTCTCGAATTCGTTCTTCTCCAGCAGGCGGTTGTCTCCGGCCGCGCTGCGGGCCATCTGGTAGAGGTCTTCAATCACATCGTCATCGGAGACGCTGTCGGCCTTGAATTCCAGATTCACGCGCTTGGCGTTCTTGGGGTCCGGCTGTACGGCCAGCTTTCCGTCCATAATCCAACGGAGGAACATGGCCCCGATGATGTTCTGTGCCGGGGCCGATATTTCAAAGCGTTTTCCCTTGACCAGCAGGTATTCCGCTGCCAGCAGGTTCCCCTCCAACGGGGCCTCGCGGTACCAGCCTTCAATCTTCTTCTTTCCGAAGATGGATTTTTTCCACTTGTATCCCCGGGCCGATGCGATGGCCGCCCACAGCAGCAAGAAGATACTGCCGCAGAACAGGAGGCCGAAAAGGACGGCGAACCAAGTGGGCATGCCGTCATCCTCTCCATAGGCGCTGCCGTCCAGGGCGCGGTCCAGCAGGTCCTGGAAGGGACCGCCTGCCGTTACGGCGGGCTCGAAGAGGCCTTTTTCAAACTTGACCAGGGCAATGACGGAGCTGCTGTAGCCCAGGCTCTCGGAGCTTTCCTCCACCACGGCGCCGTTCTCCACGTTGATGTCTCCGTAGAAGCCGAAACCCCAGACGCGGGTATTGTCATAGGTCCATTCCGGACAGTCGAAGGCCGGCACGATGGTTACGCGCACATGCTCCGGAGCCGGGTCCATGCCCCGGTTCACAAACTGGAAATTGAAGGCGTCGGCATCATCGTAAGCCTGCACCAGGCCTGTTACGTAGAAACGCGCCTTCCACTGGTGCGGGCCGCTTTCTCCCAGGCCCCAGCACAGTTCTACGCCGTTGCTCTTGGGAACAATCCCGCATTTGCCGGTCTTCCAGCTGCGGGAACGGTCCACATCCCACTTGTTTCCCAGGCTCTCGAAGGCCTGCCCGTTTTCCGATACGGAGAGACGGCTCACGGTCATGGGACCCAGGTTGCCCACGGGGATATAAAACTCCGTTCCGGAGTTGCCGGCCTCCGCATCCCAGGTCTGCGTTATCCAGGCGCTGCCATCCTTCTCCACCTCAACCCGGATATCCAGATTGGAAATGGAACGGATGGCCTGTGCCTGTGCATGCAGCAGGATGCCCAACAGTAAAAAGACAGAAAGAATAACTCTCCTCATAATCGACAGACTCTAAGGCGCCGGTGGCGCTGGGGGAGGGACAATTTTAAATTGTCGGATAATCTTTCTTGCTTACGTCATCGGCCAGGTAATCCCTCTTGGCGAAGCCCAGCATGCCGGCAATCAGGGAGGTGGGGAATACGCGAACCTGCTGGTTGAAGCGGGTGACGGTGTCGTTGAACGTCATGCGGGACAGGCGCACATTCTCCTCGTACTTCTCGATGCTCTGCATGGTCTGCTGGTAGTTCTGGTTGGCCTTGAGGTCCGGATAGGCCTCGGCCACGGCAATGAGTTTGGCCGATATTTCCTTGAGGGCCTCTTCATTGGCATTGATCTGAGCCGCGGTGGGAGCGGGGGAAGAGGTAATCTTCCGGGCATCTACGATTTTCTGGAGGGTATCGGCCTCATAGCCGGCATACTCGCGGGTGAGCTTGATGAGCGCCTGCAGGGCATCGTAGCGGCTGATCTGCTGAACATTAATCTGCTTGAGGGCGTTGTTGCAGATTTCATCGCTTTTCACAAGTTTGTTCTGGACGGAGATGACCCAGAGAACCAGGACGGCCGCAACGGCCAGGATAACAATCCATGTCATGACTTTATCTTTTTATAGTTTGCACAAATATCTGAAAAATGTGTAAATTTGTCAAGATAAACTGTCAAAAAGATGAAAACGAACACTTTCTTCAAAGACTCCGCCCTCTCTGCCCTTCGCGGCAACTGGGGAAAAGCCATCCTGGCCGTTCTGGTGTATTTCCTCATTGTCCTGGCCATTGCCGGCCCGGCGGGCTACGCCTCCGTCATGATGCAGGATGCCATGGACGTCAGCTCTATTTCGTCCCTTTCCGATGCCGTGGAATTGGCTCAGGACCCGGAATTTCTGGCGGCCCAGAAGACCACCAACGGTGTCTCCGGCCTTACTTTTCTGCTGGAAATCTTCCTGCTCATTCCTCTGGGAGTGGCTTTCCTGAATGTTTTCCGTAAGCTCCTTGTAAACGGAGACAACAATACGCTGGGAAATCTCTTTGACTTCAGCAATTACTGGCACAAGGTGGGCGGCATGCTGCTGGTGGGCATCTTCACCTTCCTGTGGAGCCTTCTGTTTATCATCCCCGGCATCATCAAGGCCTTCTCCTATTCCATGACACCCTACATCCTGGACGAAAATCCGGAGCTGAGCGCCTCCGAGGCTATCCATCGCAGCCGCATGATGATGAAAACACATAAATTCGACCTCTTCTGGCTGTACCTCAGCTTTATCGGCTGGGGGCTGCTGTGCATTCTCACCTGCGGTATCGGCTTCCTCTGGCTTGCTCCGTACTTCCAGACGGCCAAGGCTGCCTTTTACGAGGAAGTCAAGGCCGATTATGAGCTTAACGGCGGGCTGGACTAAAGGACGCCGTTCCAGCCGGAGAAGCCCCAGTCTACGTCTTTCACCCCTTCGGGCAGACGGCAAAGGACGGTGCGGCTCTCTCCCGGAACCAGGGCGAAGAAATTATCGGACCAAAGGGCAGCTGGAATCAGCTGTCCTTTTTTGTCTAATGCCTTGAGGATGTTCTGGTAGGCAATTACCTCCGAATGGTTGGTGAGGGTGAGCTGGAAGCCGTCATCGGCCTTCCGGGCCTGTAATTCAAGTTTGGCCTGCGGCAGGGCCGTGACGAAGCTCAGGTCGGCATATTTTCTGATGGGCGTGATGAACCAGTTGCCGGCGGCCCAGTCGTATTCGTTGTCATTTTGCGCCACGCAGTAGAAGTTGCGGGACACCACTTCCTTCCCTTTCTTGAGCTCCAGGTCCACGAAGCAGGGGCCTTCGATGCCCTCGAACACCTTCACGGGGGTGCGGGGGGCGAAGGTGGCGGGCTTTTCATCCTTGCGGATAAGCTTGGACTGAGCGTCGTAGACGCGGAGGGTGGCGTCAAAACGCTCCTCCGGCCGGGTGTCGTTCACCGCATACACGGCGTGCTCTCCGTAATTGTAGATGAGCTGGTAGGGGGCGCAGGCCTTCTGCGTGCCGTAATAGCCGGCCGTAGGGTTCAGGTACCAGCTGTACAGCTGCCAGTAGAGGGCCGGCCAGGCGCTGTTGAGCATCCACTGCACAATGCCGGTGGCGTGGTCTATGTGGCAGCGGAAGGCCTCGAACATGGCACGGGTACCGTCGTAGTCCACGGCCTGGGCCTTGCGCACGAAATCTTCAAAACCGCTGGCTTCCCCATATTCACCGGCAATCACTTCCAGCATGACCTCCGTATTGTTCATGTGAGAGGATTTGGTGCAGTGACGGCTCCAGAAGGCATTGTCCGTAGGCCATAGATGCTCTTCTCCCACGATACGGCGCACATCCTCCTCCTGGGGAATGTTCATGCCTATCCCCGTTTCCGTATTGAAGCCGTAGGCGCCGCCATGCGTGGTGTCCACATACCAGTAATCCGGCCCCACATATTCATAAGGTCCCATCATCTTCATGCCGGAGGGGCCGGACAGGGTGCTGGTAAGACCGGCCGCCGAGCAGATGTAGGGCCGATACTCCAGCTCCCCATAGAGTTTCAGGTACTCCGCTTCCACGGTGGGGTTCGGGAGCATGTCTGACCCCGTGAGCCAGCCAATGAGAGAGGCGTGGTTACGCATGCGGAGCAGCTGGTCGTGGAAATAACGCACGGCCAGGGCCTCCACCTCCGGGCCGTTGATGCAGCCGTATTTGTTGCCGGGCAGGCCGCTGTAGTTGGGCCACTCCCACAGGCAGCTCCAGCCCACTAAGGCCAGGATGCCCATCTGGTCGCAAAGGTCATACACGGTGTCGTCCTTACCCCAGATATTCTCGAAGCGGATGCCGTTCAGGCCCATGTTCTTCACCAGTTCCAATTGCTTGCGGATGCTCTCCGGCGTGTCTTGCATAAAGATATCGTCTGTCCAGCCGCCGGCCTTGAAGAGAATCTTCCGGCCGTTCACAAGGAACTGGCGGTGGCCCAGGGAGTCAATTTCGCTGGAAACGGTACGGAGGCCGAAGGCCACGTCCTTGGAATGAGCCTTGCCGAAGGCCATGGTCAGGTGATACAGTTCCGGCGTTCCCATGTCGTAGGGCCACCAGATGCGGGGATTCTCCACCTGCTCCCGATGCTCCACCACCACGGTTTCGCCGGGCTTCAGGCTCACCGCCTGGCCGAAGGAACCGCCTTCATATCGGCCTTTCAGCTGGCCGCTCACGGGTTTGGAACTGCGGTTTACCAAGGTGGTGTATACCGTGAAGGAGGCCTGGGAAAGGTCCTCCGACAGCTCCGGGCGCACGAATACGTCCTTCACCTCCACGTTGGGGGTGGATATCAGCTCTACCGGGGCAATGAGGCCCATGGTCTCTCCTAACGGATGCGGGTTCCAGTCCACAAAGCCGTGGTTCAGGCAGCCGCGGGGCGCCTGGTGCACCCGAACCTCCAGGGTATTGCTTTCCTTCGTGAGGCCGGTCACATCCCACTCGCGCACGGCGAAGACCCCCAGGGTGGTATCGGCCTTGGCTATCTGCATCCCGTTCAGGAAAATATCGGCCGAATAGCCCAAACCCTTGAAGCGGAGGACGTGGCAGCCTTTCCCGGCTTTGAAGCGGGTGGTATAGACCCAGGTGCTGTCATAGCGGCCTTTGTCCGCATCAAAATACCGGAGCTCTTCCAGCAGATTTTCCCCCAGGGCGCCGGCTTCGTTCAGGGCGCCGGCCACGGTGGAGGGTACCGTCACGTTGTAGACGACATCGCCGCCTTCCTGCTGCAGGGTCCATTGGGTAAGGGTTTGCGTACCGGTCTGGGCGGTGCAGGCAAGTGCACAGAGGCCGGCGAGAAGGATGGTTATTGGTTTCATGGTTTGGAGTTTGGTTATAAATCCAGGATTCCTTCGGGTATCTGAAGGATAAGAATCTGTTTTTCGGGATCGGCTTCCAGAAGGAGGTCTTCATGGAAAGGGAGGAGGACTTCCGTCCCGTCGGCCTTCCGGACCCAGAGGCAGGTGTTGCCGGGAATGTCTTCCAGGTCGGTGACCTTTCCAACCGGCTTCTTGTCCTGGTCCAGGACAGTCCAGCCGGTGAAGTCTTCCTCATCTTCCTCTTCGAAATAGTCTGCGTAGAGGGCGCTTCCGGCCAGCTCGTCCGCGTCTTTGAGGCTTCGGACTCCGGTCAGGCGCACCAGGGCCCGGTTGTTGCCTCTCTGGTTGAAGGATTCAAAATAAAAAGGAACCGGCAGTCCATCGAATTCGATGAATACCGGTTCCTGAAGGTCTATGTCCTGGGGATTCACATCCAGAAAGCTCACCAGGAGCTCTCCATCCGTCCCGTTGGACTTGAGAACCTTGCCGATGCAGAGCATCTCCTTACTCGGCGGCAGGAGCTTCCTCGGCAGCGGGGGCCTCGGCGGCTTCTTCGGCGGGAGCAGCCTCTGCAGCAGCCTCTGCGGCAGCCTTGGCGGCAGCTTCCTCAGCCTCGGCCTTCTTGGCGGCGATAGCCTTGGCGCGAGCCTCGTTTACCTGAGCCTCTGCAGCCTTGGCAGCCTTTGCCTTGGCAATTTCGTCATTCTTGATGCCGGCCTTCTTGTCGGCGATCTTCTTGTCGCGGGCCTCTTTCCAGGCAGCGAACTTGGCGTCGGCCTGAGCCTCGGTCAGGGCACCCTTGGCAACACCTTCAGCGAGGTGCTTGCGGAGGAGAACACCCTCATAGGAGAGGATACGGCGGGCCGTAAGAGTGGGCTGAGCACCTACATTGAGCCAAGCCAGGGCCTTCTCACCATTGAGAACGATGGTGGCAGGGTTGGTGTTGGGGTTGTAGGAACCAATCTGCTCGATGAATTTACCGTCGCGCGGTGCGCGGGAATCGGCCACAACAATGTGGAAGAATGCGAAATTCTTCTTTCCGTGGCGCTGAAGTCTGATTTTAACAGCCATTGTGAATCTGTTTTTAAATAATTAATTGTTTGCGTATTGCTCTCAACTCGTGAAAGCATGCAAAGATAGGAATTATTTTTGAATTGGGGAAAATAATTTTCTGCTGCAACGAATTATTGTTTCGGAGCATCTATATGTTTGGGAGGGGAAAAGCTCTCGGGCAAAGGCCTCCGCATTTTCCTCAAAAATTTCATCCATAGAGCCCCTCCCTATGGTCAAAAATTTGCAGGAAAAATTTCTACGAAAATAAACTGATAATTTATGAAGAGAGTAGCTGTTCTTCTGACCGCTCTGGCTGCCGGGCTGCTTCTGGAAGCCCCTGCTCACGCGCAGGGAAAGCATGAAATCAATCTGTTCATGAGCGGCGCCTGCAGCGAGTACTTGCAGTTGAATACGGCCAAGGTGCATACCGGGGATTTGTATGATATCTATGAGCCGCAGGTCCAGTACGTCCAGAACGGTCCCGGATTCACGCTGGATTACAATTATGCCGTGCTGAACTGGCTCTTGGTAGGCGGACAGTTCAACTTTCACCAGCTTGTCTGGGAAGAATACGTCCGGGTAGGCGGTACTCATGTCAGCAATACCAAGAACAAGTTGGCCATCCTGCCGCAGGTGAAATTCCGCATTCCCAGCCCCAGGCATTTCCGCCTGTATGCCAAGGTCGGCCTGGGCATGACGCTGAATATCGGCCGTTATTCTCCCCGGAATCCTGTCGTCTTTGCCTGGGACGTGGTCCCCATCGGTTGTGAATGGGGCGGGCAGCGTGTTTACGGAACGGCAGAGCTGGCGTACGGAAGCGTTATCCAGGGCGGCCGTATCGGCATAGGTTTTAGATTTTAATCTTCGTGACGATGAAAAAAGCACTCTATATCCTGGCCATCGGCGTCATGGCTGTCGCCTGCTCCAAGGGGAGCCACGTGGATTCCGCAACGGCTGCCGTGGGCGGGAACAATACCTACAACAATTCTCCGGCGGGACAGTACATGATGTTCATTGCCGATGACCTTACGGCCGGCGCCCTGAACGAGTTGGAGACTTCCCTGCCACTGAAAAAGAGCGAGGTAAGCTGGGCCAGCCGGTTCAAGGGAATGACCATCGTCAAGGCCGACGGGAAGGAAAATACCTGGGTACTGACGTATGAGGGCGCATTTTCCATGGGCGGGAACATGTACGATACGCACTTTTCGATTGTTGCCACCCGGGAGGACGAATCGGAAAGTCATGCCGACTGGACGGTGACGCTCACCGGCTCGCGGAAAGAAAGGGACGGTTACAGTTGCCGCTTCAACAGCCTGGGCAGTTTGAACTACCGCACGGCGGGCTCCGAGACAGGTTGGAACCAGATTTACGGCAGACTGTCCATGGACGTCTTCAAGAACGATGCCCGCAAAGACACGGGTTTGCTGGTTTTCAATGGTACGCCTTCAGCGGCCCAGTTTGTGCGCGGATTGTAAAAAAGTGATAAAAAAGTTTTGGGAATTCAAAAATGCTCATTATCTTTGCAGTCCCCAAATAAATGCGGGTGTGGTGAAATGGTAGACACGCCACTTTGAGGGGGTGGTGGGCATTAGCCCGTGGAAGTTCGACTCTTCTCACCCGCACAAAAGCCTCGGCTCTATGGAGCCGGGGCTTTTTGTGTGAAGACTGCGGTCCTACTGAGCGTGGTATGTATATGTTTGATATATAGTGAGTTCTGCAAATCCTCCTCGGAAATTTTCTGAGGAGGATTTGCAGATAGTGCTGCTATTCAGCGGTTTACATAACACGGGCAAAAGCACAGGCATGTGAAGGGATTTGCAGGATTCGATGGATTTTCCCATCTTTGCAATGAGTTCAGGATAATCGCAGGACCGCAGTTTACTGCTGCGTAATATTCATCATGGTATGAAGACGCGTTTCTTCAAAAGTGGTATCCTGAACCACTGCTATCAAAGATCGGCCGATCATGGCCTTCTCTTCTACACCAAGAGCGATTATTTGGTCTGGTTCACAGTCCTTTGCACGGTGGCTCCCCGGCACGGAGTCAAAATTCTGGCCGTGTGCCCCATGCCAGACCATACCCACATGGCTGTCACGGCAAGGGCTGTCTGTGACCTCTCCCGATGCGTAGGGGAAGTAAACCGCACCTTCTCCAGACTGTACAACGAGGTATGCAACATAAAGGCTTCTTGGTTTGAGCGTCCCTATGGCAGTGTCCCCAAAGAAGGCAGCAAGGTGGGAAGAAACTGCATTATCTATGTCGGGAACAATCCCGTGGAACGGAAACTCACTACCAGGGCCGAGGAGTACCGCTGGACCTTCCTGGCGTACTCCTTAAGCAAGCATCCGTTCTCGCAAAAATTAGTTCTTCGACGGGCATCCTGGCCGATGAGGCAGGCGGTTCGGGAAGTGAAGGCCCAGCATGCGGACGGGAAGCCGATGCGTTACAACCAGCTGAAAAGACTGGGCCGGAAGTTAAATGAGCAAGAACGTGAACAGTTGATAGACTTCATTATAAGTACCTACGATGTGATTGACCACAAGGAGGCGCTCCGTTACTTTGACGGGAGCTATGAAAAGATGACTTCCGCTATGGCTATATCCACGGCCCGTGAGCACGACCTGAACGAAACCTTTGTAGGTTGGTCTGACAAACCCTATGCAAAAATGACTCGCTTGCTGATGGACAAGTACGAACTGAATGATATACATGAATTGCTGTCCTGGCCTTCAAACAAAAAGGCCGAGGCTTACCGTTATCTGAAACGCACAAACAATTTTCTCCCGGAACAGATTGGAAAGTTCCTTCACTGGTGGGAGAACCGTTAAATGCCGTGTTGCAGAAGTAATTGATTGATAACGTTTTACGAAAATTCTCCTCGGAAAATCTCCGAGGAGAATTTATATAATTTATTGATTAGTAATCACTTTCATAACACGGGGCGGGGCACGGAAAAGGCCACGGGCACAGTGCGCCCAGCTAAAAGCGTTCCGCCTACAGCAGCAAATCCGGCACCTGGAGCTTGGGGACAAAATGGACGCCGTTTTTACGGTAGTAGTCCAGGGAGTCTCCGGGCTTTGCGTCCACCAGAAAAACGCGCTCCAATGGCTTTCCAAGGCCGATAAGCGCCAAGGGCGGAAGCGGCAGTGAAAGCGCATCCCGCAGGGCCGGGGCCGAAAAGTTCAGAATAAAGATGCCGCCGAGCCCCAGCTCCACCGCCTTCAGTAGCAGGCTCTGGGCGGCAAAGCCCAGGTCTATGTCCGTTACGCGGCCGGAAGTGGTGGAACAAATCACGATATAGGCCGACGGCTCTTCGCCCGGATGCGGCAGGTGCTCATCGGGAAGCGCGGCGCCCAGCTTTACCAGCGGGTGAACCCGGGCGGCATCGGCCCCATATACCAGCTTGAAGCGAAGGGGCTGGGCATTCATGCCGGAGGCCGTCCAAGGCACTACGGCTAGGATTTTCAGAAGCTCCGCCTCCGTAACGGGGCGTGAGGCGTCGTAGCCGCGGAAACTGCGGTTGCGTTTGAGAAGACTGTCCAGCGAGGGGTGGTTCCGCACCACCTTGGGGCGTTTCTCGGCCAGCTCCTGCTGGCGTTTTTCCAAGTAATTATCGGCCATAACGCTACAAAGTTACGCAAAATTTTTATTAACTTTGTTTTACTAAAACCCAAAACTATGACATTGGAAAATACCTCTTCCGAGCGCATTGCGCAGCTCGTAGAAAAACAAAGGGCGTTCTTTGCTACCGGTACCACCCGAAACGTCAAGTGGCGTATCGGCCAGCTAAAAGCCTTCAACGCAGGCCTCAAGAAATGGGAGAAACCCCTTTGCGAGGCCCTCTGGAAAGACCTTCACAAAAGCTATGAGGAAGCCTTCATGACAGAGATAGGCCTGGTTTACGGGGAAATTGGGGAAGCCATTTCCAAGACAGGCCGATGGGCCCGCCGCCGCTCCCGTCCCACCCCGCTCACCTGCCTGCCCTCCTCCAGCTATATCGTACGCGAACCCCTGGGCTGCACCCTCATCGTGAGTCCCTGGAACTATCCCGTGCAGCTGCTGCTGAACCCCTTGGTGGGCTGCATATCGGCCGGTTGTACCGCCATTCTGAAACCCTCCCCTTATGTGCCCAACGTCTCCAAGGTGATAGAGGAGTTCATTGCCGATACCTTCCCCGAGGAGTACGTGGCCGTGGTGCAGGGGAACCGTGTGGTGAACGGCGAACTGTTCAGGCACCGCTACGACCTGGTGTTCCTTACCGGCAGCCCTTCCCTGGGCCGCATAGCCATGGCGGCGCAGGCCCAGTACCTCACGCCCATGGTGCTGGAACTGGGCGGCAAGAGCCCGTGCATCGTGGACAAGGACGCCAACCTCGCCATCGCCGCCCGCCGCATTGCCTGGGGCAAGTGCCTGAACAGCGGCCAGACATGCATCGCTCCGGACTATCTCTTCCTGCATGAGGACATCAAGGATGCCTTCGTGGAGGCCTTCAAGAAGGAACTGGCCGGGCTGTACCCGGACGGGACGGAGCACTCCGACAAGTTCGTCCATATTGTGAAGGACAGCGCCTTTGACCGCCTTGTCTCCTATCTGGTCGACGGGAAAATCATTGCCGGAGGCCGCTACGACAAGGAAAAACTTTGGATAGAACCCACCCTTCTGGACGGCGTTTCCCCCGAAGCCCCCGTGATGCAGGAGGAAATCTTCGGCCCCGTCTTCCCCATCCTTACGTTCAAAGACCGCAGTGAAGTGGTGAAATTTGTCACATCCCGCGAAAAACCCCTCGCTTTCTATTACTTCGGCAAAGGGGCCGACGGCTGGGACATCATCGGCCGCACTACCTCCGGAGGCGCCTGCATCAACGACACCATCATGCACATTGCCAACAGCAAGATTCCCTTTGGCGGCGTGGGCAATTCCGGCATGGGCAGCTACCACTCCGAGCGCAGTTTCCTGGCCTTCAGCCATGAGCGTTCCGTAATCAAGAGCCCCACCTGGATAGACCTTAAGTTCCGTTACATGCCTTACAAGCTGTTTTCCATCATCAAGAAAATGCTCCTTCTGAGCGCCAAATAGATTATGAAAATTCAAAATAGAACCGTACTTGTCACCGGAGGATGCTCCGGGATAGGCAAAATCATGGCCCGCCGCTGCCTGGAGAAAGGGGCCGCCCAGGTGATTGTCTGGGACATCAACGAGGCTGCCATCGCCGCCACCGTCCAGGAACTCTCCGCCCTGGGAACCGTCAAGGGCTTCAAGGCCGATATTTCCAGCCCCGCTTCCGTCGACGAAGCCGCATCGGCCACCAAAGCCGCCTGCGGCGATGTGGATATCCTTATCAACAACGCCGGCATCATCACCAACAACAAGATTTTTGCCGAGCAGACAGACCGGGACATCGACCTTACCATGGACATCGACGCCAAGGGGGCCATGTACGTGACGCTCCGCTTCATTGGCGACATGCGTTCCCGCGGAGTGGGACATATCTGCAACATCACTTCATCGGCCGGTATGCTGGCCCTTCCCAAGATGAGCCTGTACACTGCAGCCAAGTGGGCCGCCATTGGCTGGAGCGAGAGTCTGCGCCTTGAGATGGAGCGGGAGAAAAGTCCCGTGAAAGTGACCACCATCGCCCCGTACTTCATCAATACGGGCATGTTTGACGGCATCCGTTCCTTCTTCCGTATTTTGCCGCCGGAGGAGGTGGCCCGCAAGGCCATCAGGGCCATCGAACTGGATTTGGGCTACCGGGGCATCAACTTCCCTTCGCACTTCATCCGCCTCATGCAGGGCATCTTTCCGCACAGCTGGTTCAACTTCATCTTTGGAGACCTCTGCGGCCTGTACACCGTTATGGACCACTTCACCGGCCGGAAGAAGGTTTGAACCGGGTTGTCGCCTGCCTGCCACTCATAGCGTCCGTGTTGTGGAACGGGCTATTAATCAATAAATTATGCAAATCCTCCTCGGAAATATTCCGAGGAGGATTTGCATAAAACGTTATAAATCAATTACTTCTGTAACACGGCCGGAACTACTTCCGTGCACGCCAGAGGGCGGTCATGTCTTCCAGGGTCTTGCCTTTGGTTTCCGGCACCAGTTTCCACACGAAGACAGCGGCAATCAGGCAGATGACACCGTAGAGGGCATAGGCGAAGAAGGGACTCCAGCTGTACATGGGCACGAAGGTGGAGCTCACGATGAAGTTGAAAATCCACTGGAATGCCACGGCCCAGGCTGTTGCCTGGCTGCGGATGGTGTTGGGGAAGAGCTCGGCAATATATACCCAGCAGATGGGGCCCCAGCTGAACATGAAACAGGCGCTGTACAGCATGATGCTCACGACCGGCACAAGGGCGGGCAGGCTCATCACATTGCTCAGGGCCACGCCCAGGGCGCCCAGGGCCATCCCCAGGGAGCCGGTGATGAGCAGGGGTTTGCGGCCCAGCTTGTCCACGGTGAAAACGGCCACCAGGGTGAAGGAGATGTTAATCACGCCCATGATTACCGTAAAGAGCATGTTGTTGCTCACGCCCATGGATTCAAAGATGCGCGGGGCAAAGTACAGCACGGCATTGATGCCGATAATCTGCTGGAACACGGACAGCATGCAACCGATGAAAACCACCATCCAGCCATAGGAGAGCAGGTTTTCCTTGGGGGTCTCCACCGTCGCCTTGATTTCCGAAAGGATAATCCGGGCCTCCTGCTCGCCGTTGATGTTGGACAGCACCTTCATGGCCTCCTCGTCGCGTCCCATGAGCGTAAGGTAGCGGGGCGTCTCGGGAACCAGCAGAATCAGGAGGGCAAACAGGCCTGCGGGCACCGCTTCGGAGACGAACATCAGCCGCCAGCCCACCTCGTTGGTCCATTCCACCACCTCGGGGTCGGCGGCGTGGCTGCGCACAATGAGGAAGTTCACAAAGTACACCACCAGCTGGCCGAAGATAATGGCAAACTGGTTCCAGGACACCAGGGAGCCGCGCTGCTTGTAAGGGGCAATCTCGGCAATGTACATGGGGCAGATGGCCGATGCCAGTCCCACGCCGATACCGCCCAGCACGCGGTAGCAGTTAAAGGCCACCAGCAGGCTCAGGCTGGCTTTCCCTTCCTCGAAAAAGAGGAATTCGGGGTAGTAGGAGCCCAGGGCGCTCAGGAAAAACAGGATACCCGCAACAAAGAGGGTTCTCTTTCGGCCGAAGCGGGAGGCCATGACACCGGAAAGGAAGGCGCCGATAATACAGCCAATCAGGGCGCTGGACGTGGTAAATCCGTGCAGTGCGTTGGTGTAGTCGAAGTCATCGGCATCCTGGAAAAAGGCCTGGAGACCTTTCTCCGCTCCGGAAATGACGGCCGTGTCGTATCCGAACAGCAGACCGCCCAGGACCGCCACGAGCACGATGCTCACAAGGTACAGGACGCTGCCTTTCTGTCTGTATGGACTACTTTGCATAGAGGTTCAGGTAGGTTTCATAAAGCTCCTGCTTGCCGGAGGCGGCCACGGGAGCGGGGCTGCTCTTGGCATAGTCGTAAAGTTCTTCCAGCGTGGCCTTGCCTTCCTCGAACTTCTTGCCCAGACCGCTGTCAAAGCTGGCATAGCGCTCTTTGACCATCTTCGGGAGCGGGCTCTCTTCCAGAATGGCGGCGGCGTTCAGGAGGGCGTGTGCCATAGCGTCCATGGCGCTGATGTGGGCGATGAAGATGTCTTCCGGATCCGTGGAGGAGCGGCGCAGCTTGGCGTCAAAGTTGGTGCCGCCGTTGCCGAAACCGCCGTTCAGCAGAATCTGCATCATGGCCTGGGTGAGATCGAAGGCATCTACGGGGAACTGGTCTGTATCCCAGCCGTTCTGGGCGTCTCCGCGGTTGGCGTCGATAGAGCCCAGGAAGCCGTTTTCACGGGCTACGGTAAGTTCATGCTCGAAGGTGTGGCCGGCCAGGGTGGCGTGGTTCACCTCGATATTCACCTTGAAGTCCTTGTCCAGGCCGTTGGCGCGGAGGAAGCCAATCACGGTTTCCGTGTCCACGTCGTACTGGTGCTTGGTGGGCTCCA
>CAMOKK010000013.1 GCA_946617545.1 uncultured Bacteroidales bacterium
CTTCCGCTGCATCATGGCTGCGGAGAGCTGGTTTATACGCGCCAGGAGGGGTGGGCGCTGCGGCCGGACACGACGGGCACGCTGCATTTTCCCCGGACCTATGTCTTTGAGGGGGAAATGGGGCAGGGGCTCCGCGCCGTGGCGGAGTACGACGCCGACAGCGTGCTTGTCCGGACATGGCGCCTTTCGCCCCTCACAGACGGCGTCTGCGTAGAGCAGGCCCCCTACGGACGGGCACTTTACACCTTCGACAGCCTGGGCACCCTTGTCTCTGTCCGATACCAAAGCATGGAGGGCAGCCCCCGGCCCGGTCCGGGCATGCCGTTTCCGTCCCCCGAAAAAGCGGGAGCTACGCTGGTGCCCGTTTTCGATGCCGGCGGAAGGCGAATCGGCCTGGCCGATGGCATCCCCGGTACGCTCCTGGTCCAACGCGGCTTCGGGGCGCCCGCAGATACCGTTTTTTTTGCCGACCCCGTGCACGACCCCGCCGACATGGCGGACAGCACTGCGCTGGAATTCATTACCGAGGGCGATGTCCGTTATTCCCTCAGGAAGGTAGGGGTTTATGACCGGGCCCACCACGGCCTCATCCGGGGCCTGCTTTTCCTGAAATGCCGGAGTGCCTACTACGGCCCGCTGGACTTTGCCCGAACCGGCGAGCATCCCATCAGGCTGGGCACATTTTACGTCGCCCGCACCGCCCGGGAAGGAGCCCTGGCCCATAGCAATTACAACTTCGGCAATTTTCTCTGGGGGGCGGCGGCGCAGGCCGTGGGCGTGCCGCTGTGGATTTCGCTGCTGGGCGCCCATATCAACAATATGATGCATACCCACGGCCGGCCGGATTCCAAAGACGACCAGCTTTCCATATCGGCCGGATATCATTTCTCTAAAGATATGAAGTAGTTATGACGCAAGACCAGCTTTGGATAAACCGTTACATCCAGATTCGGGACTTCATGGAGGTGAACCACCGGAAACCCTCCAAGCACAATCCAGAAATCCTCAATGCCGGCGAGATGAAGGCGGAGCGCGTGAAGATCAGTATCTTTAGGACTTGTTACTAATCTGAAAAATCCGTAACTTTGTAATCCAAATCATTTTGAATTTTTATGGATAGGGAAAAGGATTTATTCTGGAGGGTATCCAATTGGTATTTCAGCAAGAAAGTGCTGCCGTATTGGGTAATTATCCTGGTAGATACGGCCATGGTGTTCCTCTCCTGCATGTTCGCCTTTTGGGTAATCAACAAGTCCCAGATTACCTTCGACCACCATGTGGAGTTGCTGCTCGCATCGGCCTTTTATGCCGTCCTGAGCTGGGTGGGTTTCCGTATTTTCAAAACCTATTCCGGAATTCTGCGTTATTCCAGCTTCGTGGACCTTTTGAAGGTGGTGTATGCCAATTCCGTGAGCCTGGCTCTTTCTCTGCTCTGCTGCCTGCTGTTCAAGTGGCAGGAAGTACCTTACCTGTCCCTTCTCACTCCCGGCAATATCCTGCTGTCTTTCCTGCTGGCCACCCTGGCCATGTGGGCTTTCCGGATTGTGGTCAAACTGATGTTCGACATTGCCAACGCCAGTTCCAACGCCATGCGCACACTGGTTTACGGCGCCCTTTCCGGCGGCGTGGGCCTGGCCAAAAACATCCGTACGCAGCGTCCGGTCCGTTTCGACATCCGCGGTTTCATCTCCCACGAAATCCGCATCCGGAACATGAAGCTGCTGGACCTCAAGGTTTACAGCATAGATGACGACCTGGCCGAGATTATCCGCAAAGAGCGCATTCAGGCCATCCTGGTAAGTCCCAGCCGCGTGGTTGATTTCCGGAACAACCAAAAGATGCAGGACCTCCTGATCGGGGCCGGCTGCAAGATTTTCATGGTACACGAGGCGCAGGAATCGGCCGTCCGCAACGGTGAACTGCTGGAGGGAGACATTCAGCTCAAGGAGGTGAGCGTGGAAGATCTCCTGCCCCGTTCGGAGATTCGCGTGGACATGAAGTCCGTCTACGAGCAGTTGGCCGGAAAGCGTGTGCTCATCACGGGTTCCGCCGGTTCCATCGGCTTGGAAATTGTGAAACAGGTTGCGGCGGCCGGTCCGGAGAGCATGATGCTCATAGACCAGGCCGAGACGCCCCAGCACGACGTGCGCCTGATGATGGCCAAGGATTTCCCTCAGGTCAAGTGTGACGTGGTGGTGTGCAGCATCAGCCGCCGCACCCGTATGGAGCATGTCTTCGAGGCTTTCCGTCCGGATTATGTCTTCCATGCGGCTGCCTACAAGCATGTGCCCATGATGGAGGACAATCCCTCCGAGGCGGTGCTCAACAACATTTACGGCACCAAGATAATTGCCGATCTCAGCGTCAAATACGGCGCCAAGAAGTTCGTGATGATTTCTACGGACAAGGCCGTGAATCCCACCAACGTGATGGGCTGCAGCAAGCGCATCTGCGAGATTTATGTCCAGAGCCTGGACCGCAAGCTCAAGCTGGAGGCCATGTCCCGGAAAGACAAGAAGGATTATACGCAGT
The DNA here is from genome assembly GCA_946617545.1 of uncultured Bacteroidales bacterium. Lineage (GTDB taxonomy): Bacteria > Bacteroidota > Bacteroidia > Bacteroidales > UBA932 > Cryptobacteroides. Next base: position 2,533 of record CAMOKK010000013.1, read on the forward strand.
TTGTCACCACCCGTTTCGGCAACGTGCTGGGCTCCAACGGCTCCGTGATTCCGCTCTTCAAGGAGCAGATTCGCAACGGCGGTCCCGTGACGGTCACGGACGAGCGTATCGTGCGCTTTTTCATGCTCATCCCCGAGGCCTGCAAACTGGTGCTGGAAGCCGGCACCAAGGGCAACGGAGGAGAGATTTTCGTCTTCGACATGGGCGAGCCCGTCAAGATTGCCGATTTGGCCAAGCGCATGATAGCCCTCTCCGGCGCCAAGGGCGTCGAAATCAAGTACACCGGCCTCCGCGAGGGAGAGAAGCTCTACGAGGAAGTGCTTAACGAGATGGAAAACACCAAGCCCACCTTCCACGAGAAAATCCGTATCGCCCAGGTGCGGGAATACGACTACGAGGAAGTCTCCAAGGAAATTGATGACCTGGTGGCCCTGGCCAAGCTCTACAACGACATGGACACCGTTCGCAAGATGAAACAGATTGTGCCCGAATACAAGAGCAACAACTCCGTCTACGAGCAGCTGGACCGGGAAATCGAGCAGCAGGGTGGGGTATAAAAACGGACGGCACCTCCATTCTGTAGAGGCGCCGCCCGAAGAAGACCTTTAAGGAAGTTTACTTCCCGAAGTAGCGTTTGTAAAGACCCAGGAAGCCTGCCCCGTGGCGGGCTTCGTCTTTTGCCATCTCGTGGACGGTGTCGTGGATGGCGTCATAGCCCAGGGCCTTGGCCTTCATGGCAAGGGCCAGTTTGCCTTCGCAGGCGCCGGCCTCGGCCTCATAACGCTTTTTGAGGTTGGTCTTGGTGTCCCAGACCACTTCGCCGATGAGCTCGGCATACTTGGCGGCATGTTCGGCCTCTTCGAAGGCGTAGCGCTTGAAGGCCTCTGCAATTTCCGGATAACCTTCACGTTCGGCCTGACGGCTCATCGCCAGATACATGCCCACCTCGGAGCATTCTCCGGCAAAGTCATGCTGCAGGCCGGCCCAGATTTCAGGGTCGCAGCCTTTGGCAACGCCCACCACGTGCTCGCAGGCCCACTGGGGGTCACCTTCCTCTTCCTTGATTTCTACGAATTTTTCTGCCTTGGCATGGCATACAGGGCATTCTGCCGGGGGATTGGGGCCTTCATGTACGTATCCGCATACGAGGCATCTGAATTTTTTGTTCATATCATTTCTCTTATTGTGTTGTTATTTTGAATCTTTCTAAAAGAAAGTTCCTCTTGCAAAGATAAGTAAATTTCCGATATTTTTACTAATTTAGCGGAAAAGTATGACGCCTTTTTTAAAACAGGTGGCTGCGCACTATCTGGCGGCCCCCGACATACAGAAGCGCTGCTTCATCTTCCCCAACCGGCGCTCCCTGGTATTCTTCAAAAAATACCTGGGAGAGGCCTTGCAGGGCACTGCACCCATCCTGGTGCCGCCGCTCTATACCATCAACGATTTCTTCTATAAGCTGGCCGATGCCCGCACCACGGACCGCCTGCGCCTCCTTGTGGCCCTCTACGACTGCTACAAGGCGCTTAACGACAAGGCCGAACCCCTGGATGAGTTTCTCTTCTGGGGGGAGGTGCTCCTGGCCGATTTCGACGACATCGACAAATACCTGGTGGACGCCCGCGCCCTCATGCAGAATGTGGGTGACTTCAAGGCCATCCAGGACCAGTTCGAGTACCTGAGCGAGAGCCAGAGAGAGGCCATCGGCCATTTCCTTTCCCATTTCCGGGATGCTTCGGGCAAGTGGAAACTCAATCCCGAGGCCGATGACGTCAAAGCCCGTTTCCTCCGTCTATGGAACCTTCTTTTCCCTCTGTATGAGGCGTTTAACAAAAAGTTGGAGGCTGGCGGCATGTCCTACGAAGGAAAGGTGTACCGTGCCCTCGCAACCCGTCTGAAAGAAGGGGAATCCGTGGCCGATATCCTTGCCGAGGCCTTCCCGGAGGTGGAGGGTTATGTCTTCGTGGGCCTCAATGCCCTGAACGAATGCGAGCGCCTGGTGCTCTCCCGCATGCGGGACGCCCGCCTGGCCGAGTTTTCCTGGGACTATGTGTCGCCGCAGATTCAGGACAAGGCCAACAAGTCCTCCTTCTTCATGCGCCGGAACCTGGTGGATTACCCGCAGGCCTTCCCGGTGGAAGGCGGAACGGGCCGTCCGGACGTAACGGTGGTGAGCGTTCCCTCCGGCGTGGGGCAGGCCAAGCTGGCTCCCTGGATTCTGAAACAGGTAGGGGGAGACCCCGTGGAGACCGCCTTCGTGCTGCCGGACGAGGGCCTGCTGCTGCCGCTGCTGAACTCTATCCCGGAACAGTACGACAATGTAAACGTGACCATGGGTTATCCCATGACGGGAAGTGCCGTCTTTGCCCTTCTCACCAACCTGGGCCAGATGCAGCTGCGCCTCCGCCATACCTCCGCCGGCTGCTTCTTTTACCACCGCGAGGTGCGCGAAGTCCTCTCCTCCGGCCTTCTCAAGCCCCTTTTCTCGGAAGAGGAAAAGGCCGCCGTCTCCCGGATAAAGGCCGATGCCAAGTACTACATCCCGCTTCAAGACCTGCAGGCGGGGCCGCTGATGAGTCTCCTGTTCAAGCCCGTGGTAGAAACGCCCACCGAGGTGAACGCGGCGCAGAACCACGCGGTGGAGGCCTATTTTTCCGAGCTGCTGGCCTATATCGGATCGGCCCTGTCGGGAAGGGAGGATTATCTGGAACTGGACTTTGTGGCACGCTGCCACAAGCAGCTGAACATCTTGCAGGAAATGGACCTGGAGGTTCTTCCCGCCACGCATGTCCGCCTTCTGGAGCGGCTGCTCCAAGGCATTTCCGTGCCTTTCCGCGGAGAACCTCTGAAGGGCCTGCAAGTGATGGGTCCGCTGGAAACCCGCGGCCTTGATTTTAAGAATCTGGTTGTCCTGAGCGCCAACGAGGGCATGTTTCCCCGAAGGAGCGTCAGCGCCTCCTTTATACCTCCGGAACTGCGCAGAGGCTTCGGCCTGCCCACCTATGAGTACCAGGATGCCGTCTGGGCCTATTATTTCTACCGGATGATTCAGCGTCCGCAGAAGGTCTGGCTGGTCTATGACAACCGCACGGAGGGGATTCGCAACGGGGAGGAAAGCCGCTACATCAAACAGCTGGAATACCATTTCCAGTGGCCCTTGAAGCGCATCAACGCGGCATCGGCCATCCATCCCGTGCCGGAGGCGGAGAGCATTCACAAGACAGCGGAGCATGTGGAAACCATTCGCGGCCGGGAACTGTCGGCATCGGCCCTGCAGAGCTACCTTTCCTGCCCGGCCAAGTTCTTCTACGGTTTTGTGGAAGGCCTCAAGGCCCCTGGCGAGGTGTCCGAATCCTTGGACGCCGGCATGCTGGGAGACGTCTTCCACCATGTGATGCAGCGCCTCTACAAAGACCGCCCTCAAGTCTCCAAGGCCGATATCACGGCCTTCAGGAAGGATACCGCCCTCATCCGGCGCCTCATCCGGGAGGAGATTCTTTCGCAGATGCATTCCTTCGAGGTGACGGGGCGCAACCTCGTACTGGAGAACATCCTGCAGGGCTATGTGGAAGAGACCCTTTCGCACGACCTGGCCCTGCTGGAAGAGGCCGGGTCGGAGGCATTTACCATCATCGGCCTGGAGCAGCGGGTGAGGGGAGAGATAGACGGCTTCCACTTCAAGGGCTTTGTGGACCGCATGGACAGCTACAAGAGCGGCGAGGTACGTATTGTGGACTACAAGACGGGGCGGGTGAGCGAGGAGGAACTCCTCATAGACGACGAAAATGCGGAAAAGGTGGTGGAAAAGCTCTTTGACCCGGATGCCGTGTCAAGGCCCAAGATTGCCCTCCAGCTCTTCCTCTACGACTATATGGCGGCTTCGCTGGCCCCGGCCGGCTCCCGTCTGGTGAATTCCATCTACAGCACGGCGCGGCTTTTCTCGGAGCCCCTGCCGGATGCGCCGGTGTGCGACAAGTTCTCCCGGCTGACCATGGAAGGGGTGCAGAACCTCCTCAAGGAACTGGTGAACCCGGAGGTTCCTTTCCGCCGCACGGAAAACACCAAAACTTGCGAATTTTGTGACTTTAAGAATATTTGTGGACGATAATGGATAATAAGAAACTGTCTCCTCTGAAATTTCTGCCGGACACCCAGGCCATGCCCTGGGGCGAGGTCCAGTACCTCCTGGCCGATCTGGGTTTTGTGGATTCCATGGCCATCGAGGGCTGGCTCAAGGGCAATACCCTCAGCGACATCATGCAGACCTACCTGGAAAGGGTGGTGGGAGAAACGGCCTTCGAGTGGTACGGGACGCAGTTCCCGGTACTGGTCAAACGCCTGAAGGTGAAGGGCCGCACCTCGCTGCACATCAATCCGGATGATGAAACGGCCGAACAGCGCTACGATGCCTTCGGCAAAACCGCCCTCTGGTATGTGGAGGCCGCAGGGCCCGATGCCAGGCTGTTCCTGGGCTTCAAACGCCCGGTCGGGGCCGATGAATTCTTCCAGGCCTGCGAAAGTGACAGTGTGGAAGAGCTCCTGCATGTGGTAAAACCCAAGGCAGGGGAGTCCTACTTCATTACGCCCGGCGAGGTGCATGCCGCCCAGGACGTGACCGTTTTGGAAGTGGCGGAGTGCTCGGAACTGTGGTTCCGCCTGCATGACTGGGGCTCCCGCGAGCGGGAACTCCACCTGGAGGAGGCCTTCGACCTCATCAACTTCGAGCGTTATGTGCAGGCCCGTCCGGCCTCCAAGGATATCCTGGCATCGGCCGATCAATTTACCGTAGGGCTTATCCGGCTGAAGGAGCCCTTGCAGAGCCATACGGGCCTGGAGGAGACCTTTCTGCTGTATGTGGGTCTCTCCGGCGAAGCATGCATCGAGGCGGCAGGGGAGAAGTTCTCCCTCAAGGCCGACGAAGTTATTCTGGTGCCCGCCGAGCTCTCCGAATTCGTCCTCGCCCCCGTGGGCGGCGAGGCCCGGGTGCTGGAGGTGCGCATGGATCCCCGCTCCACCGCCGACCCTTTTATCCTTAACGAAGCCAGGGATCTCTAATCAATTGTATCATGGAAGAGATTCGCATTGACAAATACCTCTGGGCCATCCGGGCCTTCAAGACGCGTACGGACGCCACGGAAGCCTGCAAGGGCGGCAAGGTGAAGGTGGGCACGGTGAACGCCAAGCCCTCCCGCGCCGTGGCCCCCGGCGAGGTAATCACGGTCCGCAAGGGCGTGGCCACTTATACCTATAAGGTGCTGCAGCTGGTAGATCACCGCTTGGGCGCCAAGCTGGTGCCGGATTATGTGGAGAACCTTACGCCCCAGGAGGAACTGGACAAGCTCCACGCACCCGTAGAGACGTTCTTCGTCACGCGGGACCGGGGTGCCGGGCGGCCCACCAAGAAGGAGCGCCGCGCCATGGAACAGATGTGGGATTTACTCGACGTAGAGTAGCAGGCCCTTCAGGTATTCCCCTTCCGGGTGGTAAATATTCACGGAATGGTCGGCCGGCTGGTTCAGACGGTCCAGGATGCGTACGCTCCGGCCGGTCTGCGCGGCGGCGGAGAAGACGGCCAGGGCAAAAGCCTCCTTGTCCACCACCTGTGAGCAGCTGAAGGTGAACACGAAGCCGCCGGGCGCCACCTTGGCAAGGGCGGCGGCATTCAGGCGCTGATAGGCCCTGAGGGCGTTTTTGAGGGCACCGCGGTGCTTGGCGAAGGCCGGCGGATCCACAATCATGAGGTCGTAGGCACCGTCCGGGACATTCTTTACAAAGTCGATGGCATCCGTGCAGTAGGAACTGTGCTTGTCGGCCCCGAAACCGTTCAGGGCCACGTTGCGCTCCACCATGTCCATGGCCCGCTGGGAACTGTCCACGGAATCCACGTGGAGGGCGCCGCCGGAAAGGGCATAGATGGAGAAGCCGCCGGTGTAGCAGAAGAGGTTCAGGACCTTGCGGCCGGCGGCCAGGGCGCCCACGCGGGCGCGGTTCTCCCGCTGGTCCAGGAAGAAGCCGGTCTTCTGGCCCTCGCACCAGTTCACCAGGAAGCGATTGCCGTTTTCCAGCACGGCGAGTTCATCGGCCTCGAAGCCGGGGGCCTTGAACAGATAACCGTCTACCAGTTCCAGGCCGGCCTTGAAGGGCGCGGTGCCGGAACTTTTGTCGTAAACGGCCTTCAGGCGCTCTCCGTAAAGCTCCTGCAGGGCCTGCGCAATGGCGGCCTTGGCGCGGAACATGCCCACGGAATGGGCCTGGAGCACGCAGACGCCGTCATAATAGTCTATGATGAGGCCGGGAAGCCCGTCTCCCTCCCCATGTACCAGCCGGTAGCAGGTGGTGGTGGCCGATGTGGCCAGCCCGTAGGCCTCGCGCAGCTTGTAGGCGCGGGTGAGCATGCGGAGCCAGTAGTCGGCCCGGGTGGGGTCTTCGTCAAAACTGAGCACGCGAACGGCGATGGAGCCTATCTGGTAATGGCCGCAGCAGAGAAGCTGCCCGTCGGCGGAGCAGACGCTCACAAGGTCTCCCTCGGCCGGATGGCCCACAATCTGGGCCACGGCGCCGGAAAACACCCAGGGATGATAGCGGAGGAGGGATTCCTCCCGCCCGTGTTTCAAGATAATCTTATCCATTCTGCTTCGGTAAGGGGTTCTTGGGTGAGTTTTGGAGTTTCAGGTACATTTCCCGGCACACCCAGGCATCCGTGGCGGCATAGCGCTGTTGGGACTCGGAAAGTTCGGTGGCTTCCCAGTTGCTCAGCTGCTGGGCCTTGGAGATTTTGACGCCCAGGATGATGGCGGTCATTTTCTTGACAGACTTGTCCCGGATGCCCCAGTCGGCCACAATACTTTGCAGGTCCACAAAGCTCTTGGGGCTGAAGCGGGTGATTTTCTGCAGGCCGCGGATGTCGTCCAGGGTGGCGGCACCCACTTTCACGATGCCCGGATTGGCCAGGATGGAGGCAAGGGAGCGGGGGAGGCCGCATTTCTTGAGGCGGAAGAGGTAGGCCTTGTCGCTGCCGGAAAGCTGCAGCAGGGCGGTTCCGGTGCTGTGCTGGTCCGGCGAGAAGGTGGGCCGGGTCTCGGTGTCGAAGCCCAGCACCTTCTGCCGTTTGAGGTAGCGGATGGCGGCCGCAAAGGATTCATCCTCCGCGTTCACCACCACAATCTCCCCGGGGAAGGAGGCCATCTGGAGGGCGGCTATTTCTTCCGGACTAATGGAGCTGAGGAACATACTTCTGTTTTACATAGTTGCTTCCTACCTCTACCAGTACCACTTCTCCGTTTTCGTTCTCCTGGGTCTCATAGTATTTGACCTGGGGCCAGGCAATCTGGTGGGTGAAGAGGTTCTCTTTCCGGAGGAGTTCGTAAGTGCTTTCCAGCAGGGCGTCAGCGGGGTTGTAGATGCGGAAGTCCTTGGAGAGCATCTCGTTGAAGGCTTGGTCTTCATCCGTTCCGCCCAGGCGGATAAGCCGGATTTCCGCCTGTATGAGGTTCTCGTCCCTGTCGTAGCCGTCCAGAATGAGGGCGTCCAAGGGCAATCCGGTCAGCTGGTACTGGCGCAGCACATCACGCAGGCGGTTGCGGATGTCCACGGCCTGCGCCGGGGTGTGTACGCTCAGGGTGGCATCGGTCCGGCGGCCGAAGGCCTTTTCCCAAACCCGGGCGTCTTTCACGGCCTGGGGTGCCCAGACAGCTATGTTGCGGGCACCGTCGGCCTTGACCTTCTGAAGAAGGATATCCACGGGATTGAGGATGGCGCACTGCCCTCCGGTAAGCTGCAGCAGGGTGTCCACATCATGGAGGCCGAACTCCTTCTGCAGGGAAGAGGTATAAATGAGAATCTTGGCCGATGCTTTACGAAGCTTGGCCCTGCCGCCCATGGTGCCGCGGACATTGGTGGTGTCCCAGGCGGAGAGGGCATTATTGACGGCTGCCTCCCGCAGGCTGTCCGTGGAGCAGCCTTCTCCCAGAAAGTGGCTGTAGGGGGCGTTGAAGGCATCCATGATGGCCTGGATGGTTTCTCCGGCAAAGTCCGGCAGGGAATCGCGCCTCTGCCTGCCGTCCACGTTGTCCACCTGGTCCCGGTTCAGGAAGCGACTGCTCAGGACGGCTACGTCCGCAGGGTCTCCGATGAGGGCGATGGCTCCCTTGGCCCCTCTTTTCTTCTCTACGATTCCGCGGATGCCGGTGGTGTCCTCCACAATGCTCTGTACCAGCGCAATGGTGGGTCTGGGTGCCTTGGACGCCTGTTTGCAGGACAGTATGGCGCACAGGGCAGCTATGAAAATCAATGCTTTTCTCATAATTCTACAAAATTACACAATCTTGCGCAGATGTGCAAACCGGTCCCTTCCCCCGGCCCGTCCGTTTGCATTTGTAAAGAATTGTGGTTACATTTGTGAGTAAAACAATTTGTATATGAAACGTATCGTTGCATTGGCCCTTGGGGCCTCGCTGGTCCTGAGCGCCGCAGCCCAGAGCCGCCCCGCACCCGTAAAACCGGAGAATTACACTTTCACCGTGGTGAAGGAAAATCCCATCACCTCCATCAAGAACCAGAACCGCAGCGGCACCTGCTGGTGTTTCAGCATGCTTTCCTTCCTGGAGAGCGAGGTCATCAAGGCCAAAGGCATAAAGGATGAGGCCCTGTACCCGGACTTCTCCGAAATGTTCGTGGTACGCAAGGCCTATTATGACCGCGCCGTCAAGTTCGTCCGCCTGAACGGGAAGCTCAACTTTGCCGCCGGATCGGACTTCGGAGACGTGCTGGAAGTGGCCAAGACCTACGGTCTCATTGACCAGAAGGTCTATTCCGGCCTGCAGTACGGTTACGACCTTCCCGTGCAGTCAGAACTGGACGCCGTGCTCAAAGGCTATGTGGACGCCGTGGTGAAGAACCCCAACCGCAAGCTCACCAAGGTATGGCCCCAGGGCGTTGAAGGCATCCTGGACGCCTACATGGGCAAGATTCCGGAAACCTTCGAGGTAGGCGGCATCACCTATACCCCCGAAACTTACCGTGACGCCCAGGGCCTGAACTTGGACGACTATATCGGCTTCACCTCTTACACGCATCATCCCTTCTACACCCAGTTTGCCATGGAGGTAGAGGACAACTGGCGCTGGACCCCTTCCTGGAACGTTCCGCTGGATGAGTTCATGGCCATCATGGACTACGCCGTGAAGGAAGGCTACACCGTAGCCTGGGGAGGAGATGTCTCCGAGGCCGGTTTCACCCGCAACGGCCTGGGCATCCTCATTGACACCGCCGCCTCCACCTCCGGTTCCGACCAGGAGCGCTGGGTGGGCAAGGCCGATGAAAAACCGGCCGCCGAAGCCACAGTCAAGGAAATCAAGGTGACCCAGGAACTCCGTCAGGAAATGTACGACGAGAAGACTTCCACCGACGACCACGGCATGCACCTCTACGGCATCGCCAAGGACCAGAACGGCACCAAGTACTATATGATCAAGAACTCCTGGGGAGAGACCGGGGCCTACAAGGGCATCTGGTATATGTCCGAGGAGTTTGCCAAGGGCAAGACCCTCAACATCGTGGTTAACAAGAAGGCCGTTCCCAAGGAGATTCTCAAAAAGATTGGCATCAAGTAAATGACCCTCAAGAAATACATTCCCAACAGCATCACTTCTATGAATGCCCTCGCCGGCACCATAGGAGTGGTGTTTGCTTTGCAAGGCCGCCCGGACTATGCCTTCATCTGCATGCTGGCCGCCGCCGTCTTCGACTTCTGCGACGGCCTGGCCGCCCGCCTGCTGGGCGCCTATTCCCCCATGGGCAAGGAATTGGACTCCCTGGCCGATATGGTGAGTTTCGGCGTCCTTCCCGCGGTGACGCTCATCGGCACCATGCAGCTCAAGGGCGTGGACAGCTGGACGGAAGTGATACCGGTGTTCCTGGCCGTGATGAGCGCCCTCAGGCTGGCCAAGTTCAACGTGGATGAGCGCCAGACAACGGATTTTATCGGCGTGGCCACTCCTACCGCCGCCATGATCTGCGGCTCGCTCTGCTACTTCTCCCTTCATTCTACGGCCCTGGATTCCCTGGTGGGCAGCCCCTGGTTCCTGCCGGCGGTGGCCGTGGTGCTGGGCCTGCTTCTGGTAAGCGAGATTCCCATGTTCGGGATGAAGGTGGCCAAGGGGCATAAGCTCATGGATGCCAAACGCATCGTATTCCTGTGCTTAGCGGTGGCGGCTGTCCTCTTTGTGATTTTCGCTGGCTGCAACTGGAGCCTGGCCGTGCTGCTGATTTTTACGCTTTACATTCTGGAGAACCTGGTCCTGGCCGTTTTTCGGAAATAAAAACGGTGCCCGCCCCTGGGGTAAGAGGGCCGGCACCGAACGAACCACACTACTTTGACGGCAATCGATCAAGCCCGTAAGTAGTTTTGCAAGGCAAAAGTAGACAGAATACACAAAAGGCGCAAAGATTTTTGCGCCTTTTAAATTTCAAACTAAAGCACTGTATCACAGCAGTTTAATCATGTGAGAAGTCCTTCAGCTCCTCCCGGTATGCATTGAATATCTTTGACTTGGATAGAAATCCCAAATATTTGCGGTCCTTGTCCACCATGGGAAGGTTCCAGGCGCCGGTCTTCTCGAATTTGCGCATCACGGAGTCCATGGGCTCGTCCGCGTAAACATACTCCGGTGCCGTCTGCATGTAGTTGTACACATGCTTTTGCGGGTACAGTTCCGGACTGAACATATCCTTGCGGATGCTGGCCAGGGTCACGAAGCCCTGGAATCGGCCTTTGGAATCCAGGACGGGGAAGATGTTGCGCTCGCTCTGCTCCACTGCCTGCACCAGTTCTCCCAGCGTGGCGTCTATGCGGACGGTGCAGAAGTCTTCCTCGATAAGGTCGGAGGCGTGCATGAGCGTAAGCACCGCCTGGTCCGAATCATGCGTCAGGAGCTCCCCGCTGGCGGCAATGCGCTTGGTATAGATGGAGTATTTCTCAAAGAGGCGCGTGACCCCATAGGAAACGGCCGATGTAAGGATGAGCGGCACCAGGAGGTCGTAGCCGTTGGAAATCTCCGCAATGAGGAAGATGGCCGTGAGGGGGGCCTGCATCACTCCGGCCATGAGCCCCGCCATACCCACCAGCACAAAATTGGAGACCGGCACCAGGCCGGGCCTGAGCAGATTGAGCGAATAGGCCACCACGAAGCCGGCCACAGCGCCCACGAACAGCGTGGGGCCGAAGGTTCCGCCCACACCGCCGCCCGCGTTGGTGAAGGTCATGGAAAAGACCTTCAGCAGCAGTACCAGCAGGAAGAAGAAGGGAATGGACCACTTCCACTGCAGGAAGAACTCAAGCGGCGTATCTCCGCCGAAATCCAGGTTCTGCGCCCCGTTCAGCAGCGGGCCCAGGAAATTGTAACCCTCTCCGTGCAGCGGAGGGAACAGGAAGATGAGAAGCCCCAGCGATACGGCCGACAGGAACCACTTCACATAGGGATTCTTGAGCCGTCCCAGGCGGTCTTCCATGGACAGGGTGGTATGGATGAAATAGAGGGCCGTGAGGCCGCAGAACATGCCCAGAAGCACGTAGAAGGGAATATTCTGCATAGCAAAGGGCGTAACGGAAGCGGCAAAGGGGCTCTGTTTTCCCAGAATCAGATAGCTCACCAACGTGGCTGATATGGAACTGAGCAGCAGGGGCAGCACCCCGCTCATGCTCAGGTTGAAAAGGAGAATCTCCAGGGTGAAGAGCACGCCGGCCAAGGGGGCGTTGAAGATGCCCGCCACAGCCCCGGCGGCCCCGCAGCCCAGCAGGAGCGTCATCCCGCGGTAGGACATTCCGCTGTATCGGCCCAGATTGGAGCCGATGGCAGCACCGGTATACACGATGGGAGCTTCCGCGCCCACCGAGCCTCCGAAGCCGATGGTGAGGGCGCTGGTCACAAGGGAACTCCAGCAGTTGTGCCGCTTGATGCGGGATTCGTTCTTGGAGACGGCCTGCAGCACCTTGGTGACGCCATGGCCGATATTGTCCTTGATTACATAGCGGACAATCAGCAGGCTCAGGAGCATGCCCACGCCGGGGAGCACCAGATAAGGCCATCGGCCCGGAAGAATCCCGGCCAGACCTTCCTGGATGGCATGGATGGAAACTTTGAGGAGGACGGCGGCCAGTCCGCAGAGGATGCCGGTGAGGATGGACAGGCCCAGCAGCACATTGCTTTCCGGAACGTTACGCAAAAGGGCCCGCACGGGGCCCCAGAAATGTTTTATGCCGCCGCGGGTGGCCATTTATTCGTCGTCTGAACCGGTAGAGTACTGGGCGATGTTGTCGTCCGGGAGGGTTTCTCCGCTGGCGTCGGAGGCGTCGGCGCTGCCGCCGGCCACGGCCTCGTTCTCCGCGTCTTCTTCCCCTTCCAGCCAACGGGCCACGTCTTCGAGGTCGTCCGTCTTCACGTTGATTTTAACCAGATAGATGGCATCCGGCACTTCCACCGTTACGGCATAGAAACTGGTGCCGTCCGGCTTGGGATATTTGACCAAATCGTTCAGGTAGTCGTTGAAGCCCTTGGGATATTTGAGGGCAAAAGCCTCTGCCAGGTCCGGATGGGCATTCATCTTCTCATAGCTCACTACATGTCTTTTCTTGTCTGCCATAAATAGGTTTGGTTTTTTTCCTTATTGTTGTTTTTTCTTCTTGGAGTATCCGGGTGCAATATTAGTGGTTTGTTTTGAACTCTGCAAGGGCTTTGGACTTTTTTTCGAAGAATTTTTGAAGAAAAATGATTTTTGCAGCTGTTTCTTCTTCGGATCGCGCTCTGTGAACACCGGCGTCATGTCCCTGGGATCCAGGCCGGTATAGAACATGATGGAGGAGGTGGTCATGGGCGTAGGGGTGAAATCCTGCACCTGGTCCATCCATATCCCCTTCAGGGCGGGATGGTTGGCCAGACGCTCCATGTCCTTCATGGTGCAGCCGGGGTGGGAGGAGATGAAGTACGGCACCAGACCCACATGGGTGCCGGCCTCGCGGTTAATCTTGTCAAATTCCTTCCTCAGATGCTCGAAGAGGCGGAAGCTGGGCTTGGCCATCTTCTGGAGCACGTGGTCTTCGGTATGCTCGGGAGCCACTTTCAATCGGCCCGAAGTATGATCCAGCACCAGGGTCTTCAGGTAAGGCTTGGAGCTCTGGTCCACAAAACCGTCCTCCGTGAGGAAGAGGTCGTAGCGGATGCCGCTGCCGATATAGCTGTGCCGGATGCCCTTGGTGGCATCTATGCGCTTGTACAGTTCCATCAGGCGGGTGTGGTCGCATTCCAGGTTGGGGCAGCGCTTGGGGAAAAGGCAGCTGCGACGCTTGCATTTGTCGCAGAGTCTCAGGTCTTTTCCGTGCATCCCGTACATGTTGGCCGTGGGGGCCCCTACATCGGAGATATTGCCCGCAAAGTCCGGCAGATTGTTAAGGGCCGATACTTCCTTCAGGATAGACTTCTCGCTCCGGCTCTGGATGAACTTGCCCTGATGGGCGGCGATGGTGCAGAAGTTACAGCCGC